>USHU01000148.1 GCA_900554605.1 uncultured Actinomyces sp. | reverse complement strand
GTTGGACGAATGGCCCTTCGTTGGTTCTGGATCTAAGGTTTCACGTCCACTTGTAGAGTTACCGCTCAGACTCTGATTGATCTGCAGGTATCCCTTTGGCCCGAGGATTCGACAAGCGCTTGTCCACCCCGCCATCGTGGCTCCGACAATTCCTGGAAATCCCGCATCTTGGCCCGTCAAGAAGAGTCCTGGGATCGGTGTTTCAGGGGTGGTCAATCCAGCTGTGAATCGTTGCGGGGTAAGAGGAAGTCCGTAGAAGCATCCCTGTGAATGAGAGGTGTAGTGCTCAATACTCAGTGGCGTCGCTACTTCTTCGTAGCGAACAGAGTGCGCAAAGCCCGGGAGAGTGCGGTCAACGAGCGCGATCAATCCATGCGCCATTGTTGATTTGAGCAAGTCGTAGTCGCTTCCCCTGTCCCCTTTCGTTGTGTCCTCCCACGTATGGAATGCGCCGGCTTCAACGAAGGAGACAATTTCAGCGGTGGCGTGCTGGTCGCCTGCTTTGAGCCCCGGGAAGGAAACAAATGCCGTTTGGGGATGACCTTCCATCAGCGCCGCGGTCAATGCCGCTGGAGTCTGCGAGCCGTCACCCTCGTTGATCCAGATATTGGAGCCGTCGATCCCCTCGGGATAGTGGTCAAGAGCGAGGTAGACAATCACCGCTGTCCCCCCGTATCCCATGCGCACGATCGATTCGCGTATCGGTTTTGTGAGTTTTCCCGTCCTTCCCTGCGCAGGAAGTAAACGGTTATACGTTTCGCTTGCTCCGACTCCGGAGACAATGATCGGGGCACGCTCTTCATAAGTCACTGGTTGTACGCCGGAAGTATCGGTGACGCGGACTCCAATCGCCCGACCGTTTTCGACAAGAATTTCTTCGACGCTTTGCGAGACGCGAATTTCTCCATCATTCGCGCGGATCTTTTCTTCGATCATTCGCGAGATCTGCCCGCTTCCTCCGCGAGGAAACCACGCTCCATTCATGTAGTGGCCGACGATCATCGCGTGAGCGACAAAAGCACTGCGCTCAGGTTCGACTCCGTAATCTCCCCAGTGCGTTGTCAGGAGAGTTCTCAACGCGGGATCGCGAAAACGACGATTCATATAGTGCGCGGTCGTTTCACACGCGAGGGAGGTGTGTGCCTGTTGCGCCAAGCCGATCAGAGGGGCCACCTGTTGCGGGACAACCTGACGAACATAGTTGAGCGTCATCCACGAATATGCCCTGGCGACATCCTTGAAATAGCGCTTCAGTGCCCGTTTCTCCTTCGGAAAGAGCACCTCAAGTCGCTGGCGATAGAGAGCTGCGTCTGATGGGACGTCAAGAGTCACTCCGAGCTTTGGGAGGCAGAAGCGGTCGTAGCTATCGGGCATCTGCATCCACGAAAGCTTCCCGCCCGTGAGGTAATCAATGATTTGACGAGGCCGAGTCCCCGGAGCCATATCGCCAACGTAGTGCAGACCCACGTCCCAGCTCGCGCCTTGGCGTCGAAATGCGTGGGTAAGCCCCCCTGGGGTGGAGTGTTTTTCGAGGACGAGCACTCGCTTCTTCGCCGCTCCCGCGAGCAGTCCTGCGGTTGTCAGTGAACCTATTCCTGAACCGATCACAATTACGTCGTACATACACACCCCTTCTACTAGACAGTGTCTAGTAATAGAATCATGCAGACCTAGACACTGTCAAGTATCGGCTGTTTGTTTCCCCTATACTGATGCCATGACACGCTCAAGCGAAGCTCTCGGCCTACGCGAAAGGATCCTCGCGATCAGCGGAGAACTCCTCAACGAAGGAGGACCCGCCTCTCTGTCCATGCGCGAGGTCTCGAGGCGAGCCGGATGCACACACCAGGCTCCCTACCACCACTTCAAAAGCCGAGAGGGAATCCTTGCAGCGCTGATCACAGAGGGATTCCTCGCCTTGGAAAAAGCGCTCAGCGAGGCACTTCGCGCCAGCGCAGATGCAACACCCCAGGAGACGACGCGCGCAGCAGGACACGCGTATCTGACTTTCGCCCTGAAAAATCCAGGGGTTTTTCGCATCATGTTCCGCTCTGACATGTACGATCCCGACTCACACCCCAAGCTTATTCAGGCCAGCCAAGCAGCGCGTTCCCAGCTCCACGGCCTCGCAAAAATTGCCTACGGGAGCGAGGATCCACGTGCAGAAGCAACACTTTGGGCCTACATCCATGGCCTCGCGATCCTCATCCTCGATGGACCACCCGCACTTGGCGCCAGCGCAGGAGCAGAAGCACACCAATTCGCCCACGGGTGCATCGACTCCCCCTTCTTCATCGATGGTATTTCTTAACGTGTCACTCCAGCCTCCTTTAAAAATTGAAGCTATCGACAAGAACACCACCATGCCTTAGGCTGAGAGAGCGTTCCGGTAATCACTGGAAACCCCACTATTGAAGGAGTCATCGTGGATCTGGAAAACATCAAGAAGCAGGCCGAAGAAGGCTTGGAAACCGCAAAGGACAAGGCCGAAGATCTCAAGGACAAGGTCGGAGATGCTGTCGAGGCAGCGAAGGACAAGGCCGAGGACGTCGTTTCAGACATCAAAGACAAGCTTGGCAAGTGACCATTAGCGTCAAATAAATCAGAGGGCAGATCCAATCATCGGGTCTGCCCTCGGTTATTAGATCCATCATAGCGAGGATCCACGCAGACCATATCTCACATCTCAAGTTTGAGGCTATCTCTTTCCATTAGCGCGTAGTTGCCCTTAGCCTTAGAGCGTGGGTGCTTTACCCATGGGTTGACAAGCACTCAAAACTGTTCTGTCCCACAATATCTTCATAGGGAGCACACGTGGTTCGTCCCAAGATCCGTTTCCGTAAGTCCGCACTCGTCGCAATCGCAGCAACTGCCGTCATGGCGCTGGGTGCATGCGCGGGCGGAACCACTTCCAGCAGCACAACTTCCGCAACCGCCGATGCTAACGCAACCGGCGAAGCACTCCCCACCGTCACCAAGGGTAAGCTCACCATCGCCACCGGCGATCCGGCCTACAGCCCCTGGGTCCTCAACGACAAGCCCGAATCCGGTGAAGGCTACGAGGCGGCAGTTGCCTACGCCGTCGCCAGCGAGCTCGGATTCTCCAAGGATCAGGTCGTGTGGAAGCGCACCACCTTCGATTCAGCAATCGCACCCGGCGCCAAGGACTGGGACTTCAACATCCAGCAGTTCTCCATCACCGATGCGCGCAAGCAGGCTGTGGACTTCTCCAGCCCCTACTACACGACCTCAGAAGCGGTTGTTGCCGTTAAGGGCACTCCCGCCGCTGAAGCAAAGAGCCTCGACGATCTGAAGAAGCTCAAGTTCGGCGTTCAGGCCGGCACGGCTTCCCAGAACTACGTGATGAACAAGCTCAAGCCCAGCGTTGATCCCCTGGTCTTCAACGGCTCTGCCGATGTTGTCCAGGCCCTCAAGGGCGGACAGGTTGACGCGATCGTTGTCGATCTGCCCACCGCATTCAACGTGATCGCAACCCAGGTTGACAACGGCACGGTCGTCGGTCAGTTCACCGCAAACGAGGACGGCAATAGCTTCGGCCTGCTGCTGCCCAAGGGAAGCGCGCTGACCCCTGCGGTCACCAAGGCTGTCGACAAGCTGCGTGACAACGGCACTCTGGCCGAACTCCAGAAGAAGTGGCTGGCGGACGCCGCA
>USHU01000147.1 GCA_900554605.1 uncultured Actinomyces sp. | reverse complement strand
GGATGTTCTGGTTGTTTCCGGTTCCCTTCCCGGGAACACAAGTTTTGAGTCTCTTGAGCCAATTCTTGAGTCTGCCCGCGAGCGAGGATGCCGGATCATCTTGGACACCTCGGGGCCTTCTTTGGTTCAGTGCGCACGCTGGGCTGATGTTTTAAAGCCCAACCACCACGAGCTCCTTGATGCGACCGGCGCTTCTTCCATTGAGGAAGGGGCACGTACCTTGCTCGAGCTTGGCCCTACATGGGTGTGCGTCTCGCGCGGAGAAGAAGGGATGGACCTTTTCTCCGCCCACAGCCACTGGCATGCCGAGGCCGGCGTCGTCCTCGAGGGAAATCCGACCGGTGCGGGTGATGCGTGCGTTGCCTCCTTGGCGCGTTCGCTTGCTCAGGCCGGGGATGACCTTGAATCCATCATTTCCACCGCGATTGCCGAGGCCGTTGCTACCTCGGCTGCCGCGGTGACTATGCCGGTCGCTGGCGAAGTTGATCTCCCACTTCGCGAGGAATTGCTCGCACGTATTACCCCCATCCGTTTGTCTTAAATTCACAAGAAAGTAGGTCACGATGCTTGCTGATACCGCTGTACTCGCACGCGAGTGCGCCGCGCGCAAGGTTGGCCTTGCCGCTTTCAATGTGGTCCTTCTTGACCACGCCGAGGCCTTCGTTCAGGCCGCGGAAAACACCGGTCTGCCGCTGGTCCTGCAGCTGTCGCAAAACGCTGTGAAGTATCACGGCGGCCGTCTGCGCCCCCTCGGGCGGGCACTCCTTGAACTCGCATATGCGTCCAGCGCGCAGGTTTCAGTGCACCTGGACCATGCGGAAGACACCGACCTCTGCCGCGAAGCGATCGAACTGGGATTCACCTCGATCATGTATGACGGTTCGAAGCTTCCCGATGCCCAAAACCGTGAAACCACCGCTGAAATTACGGCCTTTGCGCGCGAGCACGGCGTGAGCGTCGAAGCGGAGCTCGGTGAAGTGGGCGGAAAGAACGGTGTCCACGATCCCTCGGCACGCACCGATCCCCACGACGCGGCACAGTTTGTTGCCGACACGGGAGTGGATCTTCTTGCTGTCGCTGTGGGTTCCTCACACGCCATGGCAACTCGAGAGGCAGTCCTTGATAACGGTCTAATTTCCGCAATTCACCAGGCAGTTCCGGTTCCCTTGGTGCTGCATGGTTCTTCGGGTGTACCCGACGAAGGCATGGTTCAGGCCATTCGCTCCGGTATGACAAAGATCAACGTCTCCACGCACTTGAATGTTGTTTTCACCGCGGGAGTTCGCGAAATCCTCAACGAGAATCCCTCCTTGGTTGATCCGCGCAAGTACGTTGGTCCGGCAACCCGCTTGGTCCAAGAAGAAGTCGAGCGCCTCATGCGCTTGTACGCCCAGGTTTAATAACTGAGCACTTTTTCTCGCCGCCCAACGTTTGGAATGCGCGTGCGGGTGACGACGATGCCCTCCCCGATTCGGGGAGGGCATCACCTTATTGCTACTTGATGTACCACCCGCGGCCTCGCCACAGCCCCTCAAGGCCTGCGAGACGCTCGAGGAAGTCTTCCCAGCTCCCTACAGGACCGCCAGCCCAGGCGACCTCAGCGAGGCCGGCTAAACGCGGCAATAGCATTTCCCACACATCTTTTTCGCGACGGAGGGTTTCGCTCCACAAACAGGCCTCGACCCCTTCGATTCCTTCGCGATCCACACCTTCGCAGATCTTCTCTGGATCCCAATCCCACGCATTCTTCAGGGGAAGAATGCCGGCCCAGGTGATACCGAGCTTCTGCTCGGGGTATTCCTTCATATCGAAGTAGGCTTTGGGACCGGGAGACATGACTGCGCGCACGCCGCGCGCAACTGCGCGAGCGATAGAGTCACCCTCGAGGTCATCATGCCAGACCTGTACGAGGTCTCCCTCGCCCAGAAGATCCGCTGCTTCCTCCCATGCCAAAGCGCGCTTGCCCAATGCATGGATGCGTTCGATCTGGCTGCCAACGATGATCGGGTAATCGCCCTCTGCGGTCGAGAAGGACTCATCCCCACCGATGTGGATTCCTGCGGGAGAGAAGGGAGCAAGGGTCTGGACGATTGCTTCGAGGAATGCTTGCGTCGCCGGGGCTTTGGTAGACAGCGTTGAAAAGCCTACTTCTGTGCCCTCATAGAGTGGGGGGCATACGCCGTCGGGGTTGAGGCCTTCAATAGCGTGAAGTGCTGCGTTGACGTGCCCCGGGATATCGATCTCGGGAATGATCGCAATCATCCGCGAGCGCGCTTCTTCGACCAGCGTTTGATAGTCCTCGAGGCTGTAGTGTCCGCCTTCTTCCCCGCCAACCGCACAATCAGAAGAGCGCTCGATGAGTTCAGGAAACTGTGGAATTTCAATGCGCCAGCCCTGGTCATCACTGAGGTGCAGATGCAAGATATTCAGTCCCAGCTCGCTCATCGCATCCATGACGCGCACGATCGTGGGAACGCCGAAGAAATGGCGAGAGACATCAATATGCAGGCCGCGGTGCTTGTATGCGGGGTAGTCAAAAATTCTCACAGCGACGGGCTCGCGGTGATGATTGGCGATCGCCAAGGTGTTCAGCCTTCTCAGGCCTCGTGAAAGCCCAAGTTCGGTGATCGCACTCACCTGCGCCGCGCCGTTGGACAGGTCCAAGAGGTAGGCCTCGCTGCGCTGCCAGCCGGCTGGGAGCTCGCAGGGGGCGACTGCGGCCTCGAATTCTTCTTCGGTACACAGGACAACCGAGGGGCTAATTTCTGCCCATGTTGCATCAGCGGGGTGGGGTTGTGCTTCTTCAATGAAGACTGGAAGAGGGACAAGTCCGGGAATTACGGACAAAGAGGAGGACATCAATGGGCTCCTTTAGGCGGACGCATAATATGTGAACCCCCCTATCCTAAAACGTGCCGGGACCAAGTGGTAGCAGGTCGGTATTCTTGGCTCTATGAGTGCACTGGATTTTGTTTCTGACACCTTTGACCCCACGCGCTGGCGCGAGGTTGAGGGCTTCGAGCTCACCGATATGACCTACCATCGTGGGATTTCCCGAGGCCCTATCGACGGCGCCCCCGAAGGCGCGGATCTGCCCGTCGTTCGCATTGCCTTCGATCGTCCTGAAATTCGCAATGCATTCCGCCCACATACGGTTGACGAACTCTACCGTTGCCTTGATCACGCGCGAATGACCGGTGATGTTGCTGCCGTCATTTTGACGGGGAACGGCCCCTCCCCTCGCGACGGCGGCTATTCGTTTTGTTCGGGAGGCGACCAGCGCATCCGCGGCAAGGATGGCTACCGCTATGAAGTTGAGGGAAGCGAGGCCTCGGCACAGGTAGAAAAGAGAAGGGAACAGATTGATCCTGCACGTGCGGGAAGACTCCACATCCTCGAGGTTCAACGCCTGATTCGCACGATGCCCAAGGTTGTTATTGCTGCGATCCCCGGGTGGGCAGCGGGAGGTGGACACAGTCTCAATGTCGTCTGTGATCTCTCCCTTGCCTCGCGTGAGCATGCGGCCTTCATGCAGACCGATGCAAATGTTGGGTCTTTTGATGCCGGTTATGGCTCGGCGCTCTTAGCACGTCAGGTGGGAGATAAACGTGCTCGCGAGATCTTTTTCCTTGCTCGCCGCTACGATGCGGATACGGCTGCACAATGGGGCGTCGTCAACGAAGCGGTTCC
>USHU01000146.1 GCA_900554605.1 uncultured Actinomyces sp. | reverse complement strand
GTGGTTGTGACCATCGGGGTCCGAGTCGTGGTCACAGCCGGGGTCGGAGTCGTGGTCACAGCCGGGGTAGGAGTCGTGGTCGTGTTGCCTTCGGTGGAGCCGCCACCGTCAGCAGTGATCACAGCCTTACCGTTAAGGACAACTCCGTTCACCGAGGCGTTGTTCTTGAAGGTTGCGGACTTTCCGACCATAGCCGGGTTCTTAATCTTGGTGTTGTAGGAGATCGAGTACACCGCATTTCCGGTGCCCTTGGGCCACGTGGCGGTGAAGCCGGTGCCATCCGCCTTCTTCGTCACGGTGAAGACACCGCCGTTGATGGCGTCGCCATTGGACACAGAGGTTGACTCGCCCAGCGGGAAATCATCACCGTTTGCCCAAACGGACATTGAAGGCTCGTTAGCCAGCGTGTAGCCGCCGTTGTCATCTTGGAAGATGTCCTCGACGGTAATGGTGCTCACAGAGATTCCTGATTCGATGACGTTGATCGACCAGTTGATCAACGAGGCATCGTCACTGTCCACGGTGCCACCCTTGTTGTGCTTGGTGGTCTTTCCGAGATTGGTATCGCCAATACCGGTGCCATCGCCGGGGAGGGGAACAGAGACAGGCTTGCCGTCAATGGTGAAGGTGACCGCAGCTGCATTGGTCTTTGCTGCAGCACTCATCTTCGCCCAGCCACTCCCGGTGATGTTCTGGTGAGTATTCGCGTAATCGGTGAAAGTACAGGTGATGATCGCACCGGGTTGAGGTGCGGGAGCCGAACACTTAACTGCAACTGCACCGTCGGGAGCCGTCATGTCGAACTCAAGCTTCGTGCCGGTTGCTGCGAAGGTATTGAGCTCTGCGGGAGCCTGGATAGTGAAGGTGTCGCCTTCACGGATGTTCTTGCCGGTCCCATCGATGGCGAAGTCGACCTGCATCATGGTGCCAATGCCGAGCTTGGTAGAACCACTGACGCCAGAAAGGTGGACATCTTTAACGATGTCGTTGATGGTTGCTGCCTGAGAAGCGCCTGCCTGAGAAACAACGATGTAGGCCAATGCGAGGAAGCAAGAGAGGAGCATTGCGAGCCCCGAAACTGCTGATCCCGCAGCCTTTTTTATGCGTGTGAACACCTTAAAATCTCCTGAAATATCTGTGTGGGATATCTAAATATTAGTGAGTTTTGGTGTGGGGATTCAAGTGCGTATCGCTTTTGGGTATGGAAGCCCTCCTTCCCTTCTATGTTTTTGGGAAGGTGGGAGGGTGAGTGAGTCGCATGCTGCTGCGCTTTGTAAGGGGTGCGTTCGGGTTGTTGAAGAAAAAACGTTACGTAGCTCACATTGTTGACAAGATGGCAATGCGGAAAAAATGGCGCACAGCGCTTGGTGTGAAATGGGTAAAGCAAAACCCCCGCGTTGCGGGGGTTTTATCTGGTGGCTCCGACCGGCGTCGATCCGGTGACCTTTCGATTTTCAGTCGAACGCTCTACCAACTGAGCTACAGAGCCAGGACCGAAACCTACTGGCCTGGTCTTGCGACCCCGACGGGACTTGAACCCGCGACCTCCGCCGTGACAGGGCGGCGCGCTAACCAACTGCGCTACGGGGCCTCACAATAGGTGAAGCCTATTGAATTTTTCTTCACTGTCGACACGAACGACTTCGAAGAAGTACCCCCAACGGGATTCGAACCCGTGTCGCCGCCGTGAAAGGGCGGTGTCCTAGGCCTCTAGACGATGGGGGCCATTGTTCGGCCACCGGTCTGGCGTCCGAGGACGAAGAGAATATTAGGCAGAAGCGCGCCATTAAAGCAAAAAGAATGGCAGTGATGACCGTCACACATGCACTTTTCATTGAAATAGTGCGTGTTTTTGTCATTGTCTCTCACGCAAGCATCAGGCGCTTTTCATTGATCGCGCATAGGCTTGATTGAGATGATGATGAGCGACTTAAGGATGGTTTGATGATTTTTCCTCTAGACGATTCCTCTCCTTCGCCTTCCCCCTCGGGGATTACCCAGGCAGCAGTCGACAATGCGCTCAATCTCGCATCGCTTGTTTTTGCTGCTTTTGTTGGTGCTGCCATCGGCTTTTTCATTGCTCTCGCAATTGCCATCATTGTGCGACCGATCGCCCGCCGCTCACGCTACTTTGCCGCCATCGTTAAACGAGTTCGCACCTCTTTCTACCTGACAGCTCTGTCATGGGGCGCATGGACCGGCCTGCAGGTGATGCTTGTCAATACGACTCTCTCCGATTGGTCGAACGGCGGATTAGTTGGTTTCGCCTCGCATGTCCTTCTCATCGTTTCCATCCTTACGACGACCTGGATGATCTATAACTGCGCCTGGATCTTCGAAGATGCCGCGCAGATCCGCCGTCACGTGCCTGGCGGATCTGCGCGGCATCTCCCGTAAATTCGAAACCCAAGCGCAAATCATTCGCCGTTTACTCCAAGTCCTCATCATCATCGTCGGAATCTGCTTCGCTCTCTTCACTTTTGATGCCGCCCGCCAAGCGATGACAACCGTTCTGGCCTCGGCCGGTCTCATCTCCGTCATCGCCGGTCTTGCCGCGCAACAAACCTTGGGCAATGTCTTTGCGGGAATCCAGCTCGCATTCACTGATGCGATCCGTGTGGGTGATGTCGTGGTCGCTGGGGGAACGAATGCTCCCTCCGGAAAAGTCGAAGAAATTACCCTCTCCTACATCGTCGTTCGCCTCGCTGATGAACGTCGACTGATTGTCCCCTCTACCTATTTCACCTCAAACACTTTCGAAAATTGGACGCGTCGAGCCGCCAAACAGCTCGGCTCAGTCGAGCTCAAACTGGATTGGGCCGCTCCCATGACCCTGATCCGAAACCAGGTGCAGAAACTTCTCTTAGCAACGGACTTGTGGGATGGACGCTCGTGGGCCGTCCAAGTCACCGACTCGGATGCAACGACCGTCACGGTTCGCATCGTCGTTTCCGCAAAGGATTCTGGAATGCTGTGGGACCTGCGCTGCTACCTGCGCGAAAACATGATCCGCTGGATTGTCGAGCAAGAACCTGCAGTACGTCCATTGACGCGCATTCAGCCCCTCGATGTTCAAAGCATCCAGCACGATACTTCTCGGGAGGCCATCGCTCGCCTCGCAAAGGAACTGTCGGGTATCGCGGTTGATACGACCGGTGCCCCTGATGCACACACTGCACACTCACCCGATTCTCCAGTTTCTGCTTCGCCCGCGGCCTCGGCAGGGGAGGGGGAAGATGCCGTGCACAAGGTACGCTTGCTGGCCGCACGGCAAAAGGCAAAGCGAGCGCGCAGGCGCGCAATGGCGCAACGTCAACGCGAATTGGCGGACACGGGAAGTATCCGAAGCGTTTCCCCCAGCCCCGCCGAAGAACAAACGCAGGTCTTCACGCAGACCATGCTTCACTCTCTCGTTGCCGAGCAACTGGCACAGAAGGTCGCACAAGCCAACGCGCGCCTCGGCAAGCTTCACCCCGCGCCGCAGGAAACGGCGGTGCTTCCCGCCGCCTCGGCACCTTCCCGACCCCAGGAAACGGGTGCCCACCCCGAGGAAACAGTGATCCGCGGGGAGCGCCTCTTTTCGGGATCCCCCGAGGCCGATGAGCGCAACGAAATCTACGCTGGACCGGGTGAAGACGTCCTTGCTGAACGTGAGGCGGCAGCAAAGCGCCACCAAGAAGAAGCTGCGCGCAAA
>USHU01000145.1 GCA_900554605.1 uncultured Actinomyces sp. | reverse complement strand
GGTCTGACCAACACCCAGGCCTACACCGGACGCGGCGCAACCCAGGCACCGGTGACCATCACCGATTCCTCGGTCCAGGGCGTTGACTTTGGCTTCGTCAAGCCGGCAACGATCGGCGACCGCGTGTGGAACGATCAAGACCACAACGGCGTTGACAATGGCGAGCCCGGAGTTCCCGGCGTGACCGTGATCCTCAAGGATGCTTCCGGCACCGAGGTCGCGCGCACGACGACCGACTCCGATGGTCGCTACCGCTTCGAGGGAGTCCTCCCCGGCACCTACAGTGTGTCGATTGAGGTTCCCTCCGGTTACGAGGCCGCGTCGACCGCTCAGTCCGTTAGCGTGACGGAGGGCGAGGTCAACTTGGATATTGACTTCCCGCTCACCTTGATCCCGACGCCTTCGCAGCCTGCGAAGTCGATCCTGGCGAAGACCGGTTCGGATGCACAGTGGATCGCGATCCTCACGGCCATGTTGCTGACCGCTGGTGTGGGTGCCCTTGGCACCGCTCGCAAGCGTCGTAACTGATCGCATGACGCGAGTGCGGTTCTAACCGCAAGCTCGGGCCGGGCCTCGACGAAAGGCGGGGCCCGGCCCTTTTGTGTGTTTTATCGTTATGTCTCCAGGGGCGTGCTTTCGCGAGTTCGCTTTGTGCTGCCCAACCTTGCGGTGTTAACAGTGCGCGCACCGCGGCTTAGATCGCCCAGTCATGCTTTAGCTCTCCCCTTCCCCCGTTAGCTCTCTCATTCCTGGTTTAGCTCGCTCACCTGCCGCCTTAGAACAGCAATAGACCCGGAATGAATGAGCTAAACCAGGAGGGAGGGAGGGAGGAGGAAGAAGAAGAAGAAGAGAGCGAGGGAACGAGGCCGCACCGGGCAACGCGCGCCGACAACCCCGTGCCCTGGGGACCGTACAGGTACGACTGTGCCCCTGGGTGCAGCAGCACCCAGGGGCACACGGCCTTAGCCACAAAGCGGCGGCATGAGCCGCTGCCTGAGAAGCTTCTCAGTCAAGCTGGTCAAAAGAGCGCATCCACGCAGAGTGGATCGGGTTGGCATCCGCGACCATGGCTTCGAAACGGTTATCCGCGATCTCAATGACCTCGTTGAGTGTCACACGCATTTCGCGCAAGTCCGAGCTCTCAACACGGCGCCAACCATCAGCCAACAATTGCTCCGCTGAATCAATGCGTGAAACACAGACGATCATCGGACGATTGAAGCGTTCACGGTAGGCCTTACCCAAGACGCGAAGCTCTTCTTGCTTCACAGGGTCAAGGTCACCCAGCAAGGTGGAACCGGTGTCCACCAAAGCCTGCTCATCAGCCTCGTCGGACAACAGGAGGTCAACGATATCGGTGTAGCCGGCAATCAGTGATTCCTGTTCCTCGGGGCTTGCCTGAGAAACGGCATCTTGGAAGGCGTAACGCAACTCTGACACGTTAGCGAAAGGCGCGCGGGCCCATGCTCGCTCTAGTGGCCACGTGACGCCTGAGAACATTGGCTCAAACACGCGAACGAACTTCTCTTCACCCAAGCTATTGACTGCGTCCAAGTCCAGCGGACGACCGTCGAGCATCGACACCGCGGGAGCGGGCTTGCGGCCGATGTGGAAGAAGATGATGTTGAGGATGATCGCGCAGATCGAACCGATAGTCACACCGGATCCGAACAGAATCTGCGCCCACGAAGGCACATATCCTGCAAGGTCCGGCTTCAAGGTCACCAGCAGGCCCAGACCGATTGAGGTCGACACGATCACCGAATTACGGTTATCGCGCATATCAACCGTGGACAGAGTCTGAATACCAACAACCGCAACAGCAGCGAACATCGCCAAGGAAGCGCCACCAATCACCGGCTTGGGAATCGACGCAACGACAGCGCCAGCCTTGGGAAGAACACCCAGGATGATCATGATGACACCGGCCGCCGTGACGACCCAACGGGACTTCACTCGAGTCAGACGCACCAGACCAACGTTTTGAGCGAAGCAGGTGTAGGGGAAGGAGTTCAAGACACCGCCCAGAGCGGTGGAAAGGCCATCGGCACGCAGGGCGTTAGCGATATGCGCGGGGGTAATGCGCTTTCCAACAACCTCACCCGTGGCGAAAACATCGCCTGTGGTCTCGACTGCCGTAATCGCCATGACGATCAGCATTGAGATGATCGCAGCGACAGAGAACTTCGGAATTCCAAAGAAGAAGGGGGTGGTGACACCCACCGGTGCCGCCTCCCCCACAGCCGAGAAGTTCGCGTCTCCAAGGAGCCACGCAACAAGGGTTCCTCCGACCAAGCCCAGAAGGACCGCGATAGTCGCCATGAAGCCGGAGAAAACGCGCTGAATAATGACGATGACTGCAAGGGTTCCCAGTGCGTATGCGAGGCCTCGCAAGGTTCCGGGAATGGGGTCCGCGCCAACCTTTGCCGCTGCGCTTCCCCAAGCGACAATGTCATTTGCCGCGACCGAGAGAAGGGTTGTGCCCATGACGGTCAGCAAAGTACCGGTGACAACAGGCGGGAAGAAACGCAGCAGTTTCGCGAAGAAGGGCGCAGCAAGGAAGGTTGCAATACCGGCAACAATGATGGAGCCATACATTGTTGCGAGGCCTTGAGTTCCGCCGCCTGCCGCCAGACCGACAGCAATCAGGGGCGAGACCGCAGTGAAAGTGACTCCTTGAAGGAGTGGCAGGCGGACACCGATCTTGGGTCCAAGTCCTGCAGATTGAATGATCGAGGCGATACCACAGGTGAAGAGGTCCGCGTTGATCAGGTGAACAGTGGTTGCCGAATCGAGTCCCAGTCCGGTGGCAATAACCAGCGGAACGACAACTGCCCCGGCGTAAAACGCCAGGACATGCTGAAAGCCAAGGATTGTGAGCTTGGGGAAAGAAGGGACGGAATTGACAGGGTCGATGTGGATGGTGGACATTTTTGGCTGGCTATTTGCCATGGCGGTGCTCCTGCACGTCACTCAAAAATGGACCCCTTCATTTTTACTCATTTTGACGAGCAAATGAAAGTTGCGTTGCTATTTCTTTGGTTGACGAGGCTGCACTTCCTTCCGTGATATCGCGCGGGAATTCCGCGGCTTCGGCCAGTAGGAAACCACCGGATGTGATTGATGACGCATTTATGAGTTTGCTTGTCAGAGCGGCTTGTGCCTAAACTACTTCACGGCCAATCAATCGGCTTTGCGCTCGTAGCTCAATGGATAGAGCATCTGACTACGGATCAGAAGGTTGGGGGTTCGAGTCCCTTCGAGCGCGCAAGCGGCCCCGCTCGGTGCGTCCCACCGGTCGGGGCTTTGCTTTACCCACTTTCGAATGCGCCGACGCGGGTTAAAGGACAAAGCGTGTTGGTTATGTGGGGACTTTTTGGTGTAGTGGTGCGGGAAAGTCGGTATTGAAGTTGGTGGCGACCAACTTGGAGGGTGGACAAAGCGTGTTGCTGGAGTGTTGACTTTTCGGCCTGATGGTACGGGAAAGTTGGTGTTTTGGTTGCTCGATGAAGATTACTGACACCGCTCCAAAACCGATGTCATTGCCTTCTTTTCTGCCCGAGTCACCCCCAATCCCCATGAAGATTTCACTGCAATCTGCCTCTGGACGTAGGCGCACTGGTACGCGCTATTGGACGGCAACCACTGATCAGCACTGCTCGCGCCTTTGTCTTG
Organism: uncultured Actinomyces sp.; assembly: GCA_900554605.1. Classification (GTDB taxonomy): domain Bacteria; phylum Actinomycetota; class Actinomycetes; order Actinomycetales; family Actinomycetaceae; genus Pauljensenia. The sequence continues at coordinate 85 of USHU01000145.1, read as the reverse complement.
ATTCGCCGCCCCATCAACAGCCAGCAGGTTGAAAGGATCATTCGCGAAGTCTTGACGCCGCGCCGCATCCCACTGCCATGCCCCG
>USHU01000144.1 GCA_900554605.1 uncultured Actinomyces sp. | reverse complement strand
AACACCTCGCCCGCAGTGAGCAAAGTGCCCCAAGTGTGCATTTAAGCGAAGAGGAATGGCGTGAGCGTTTAAGTCCCCAGCAGTTCCTTGTCTTGCGTCAGGCTGGAACCGAAGCGCCTTTCACCGGTGAGCTACTGGAGGAACGGCGGGAAGGAACCTACGTGTGTGCCGCATGCGGGGCGCAGCTCTTCCCCTCGACGACCAAGTTCGATTCGCACTGCGGATGGCCAAGTTTCTATGAATCTTTGCCCGGAGCCGTCACCTACTTCGAGGACATTTCCCATGGAATGAGGCGCATTGAAGTGCGTTGTGCAACCTGCGATTCGCATCTCGGCCACATTTTTGACGACGCCCCAGATCAGCCCACTGGAAATCGCTTTTGTATGAACTCATTGAGTCTTCATTTTGTACCTGCCGCTATGGCATAGTGGACAGGTGCTCTCCCATCTTCGTGCACTCCTTACACATGTTTCTGCGCCGGTTCTGATCGTCGGCGGAGCACTCAGTGCGTACAGTGGCGCCGCGTTTGCGGTCACGATTTTTTCCGCGCTTGAGCCGGGCGTTATCGCGTGGCTACGCGTCTTCATTGCCGGCATATTTCTATGCGCGCTGAGGCGTCCGTGGAGGGCCGGGCTGACCTGGAGGGACCTTCTTGAATCGGCCCTCTTCGGCCTGTCCCTGCTGGCAATGAATGTCGCATTCTATGAGTCAATTGATTACTTGCCGATGGGGGCAGCGGTGTCAATGGAGTTCATTGGCCCCGTTGTTGTTGCCGTTGTCCGAGGCCGAGGCCTTGCGCCCAGGGTGGCCGCGGTGTTAGCGATGGCTGGGGTTGTTGCCATTGGCGGTTTGGGCCTTGATCTTTCTGACCCGCGCGTCTTCATCGGAATGAAGTGGGCTTTCTTCACCGCACTGGCATGGGCGCTGTACATTCTTCTGGGCCAGCGCGTTGCTTCGAAGCGATCGGGAGTCACGAACCTTGCTGTGGGCTGTGCGCTCAGTGGACTGATCGTTGCACCTTTTGTTCTCCACCAGGCTTTTCCCGCGATCACTCAACCTCGCATCCTGGGAATCATCATTGTTGTGGCAGTCTTGTCAACGGTTGTTCCCTGTTCCTTCGAAGCCATTGCGATGCACCGCGTCTCGGCGGCAGATTTCTCACTCTTCACCGCCCTTTCTCCCGCTTCCTCGCTTCTTGTTGGGGTCATCATTCTTCGCCAGATTCCGACCCTATGGCAGATGATTGGTCTTCTCTTAATCTCCTTTGCGGTCGCAATCGCATCTCGCCACGGTACCAAGGATCACGCTGTTCTCGCCGAGGAAGTGCATGAAATGGTTGGATTGGCCTCGTGACGAATCGAGCTCCCGTATCCCTGATCAACCGTGTTCCTGCCCAAATCCTCATTGTCGCCTCGGCGCTTATTCAATACAGCGGCGCCGCAGTTGCAGTCTTTGCCTTCTCGGTCGTTGAGCCGGCCTCGGTCGCCTGGTGGAGGGGATTCGTTGGCGGTTTGGTTCTGTGTACGTGGGTGCGTCCGTGGCGAGGCCTTGATCGCGCGACCCTGAAGGGCGCTCTCTTCTTCGGCATTGCCTTGGTCTGCATGAACGCCTGCTTTTACGAGGCAATTTCCCGCATTCCCCTGGGGGCTGCGGTTTCGCTTGAGTTCCTTGGTCCTGTGACGGTTGCTGTTGTACGAGGCCGTGGCTGGGCGCCAAGAATTGCTGCCTTCTTCGCATTGGCCGGGGTGTGTGCGATCGGCGGACTTGGGTTGGATTTGAGTGCTCCGAGAACCTTGGCTGGGGTCGCATGGATTCTGGCGGCCGGCGCATCGTGGGCGACTTACATCGTCTTGGGGCAGAAAGCGGCCTCGTCGAGCTCTGCGATGGTGAACTTGTCGCTGGGGTGTGCTTTCAGTGCGTTGATCTCTGCACCGATCCTTGGGCCCGGTGCGATGGCTGCTTTCAGCGATCGCAGGGTTCTGATTGCGGTGGTTGCTTTGGCCTTCTTGTCGACAGTTTTTCCCTATACGCTCGAGGCGATGGCAATGAAGCGGGTCTCTGCGGCGACTTTCGCTTTGTTTACCGCGCTTCTTCCGGCAACTTCTGCGCTGATCGGTGCGGTGCTTTTGCGCCAGATTCCTAGCATCTGGCAGCTGGTGGGACTGGTGTGCATTTCGATTGCTGTGGGAATTGCGTCCTTGGCGGGACGCGCTCGCCCGGAGGTTAACGTCGAGCGTCTTTCTGGTGCTGAGTAGGCCCAGGGGGACTCGAACCCCCAACCCACGGATTAAAAGTCCGCTGCTCTACCATTGAGCTATAGGCCCGCGGGATTTCCCGCTATGTGGTCGGAAAACCGAACCAACCCCACCATCTTAATGGCAGGAGAGCAAATGGGCGAAACGCAACGCATCCCCAGGCGTCCCGCGATCTTGGACTATGCGCAGACTGAAGCAATTGTTGGCGCTCAGGATGTGGCGGATTCCTCGGTTCTTGCGCACTCGACTGCTTGGGCGTTGCTTGGGGTCGGTGATGAAGACTTCGACGGTCGTGCGCTTGCGCGTTTGAAGGAGCTTGTCTCCACGGGTGGGATCCCTCTGGTTGCTGAGCTATGGGCCTCGAGTCCGGATTTCACTCTTCCCGGTGCATTGTGGCGGGTTTATTTATTCCGCGAGTGGTACCACCGTGACCCTTTGATCGTGGCAGAGCTGTATCTTCTGGGACTTGGTGCCGAACGCGTTCCAGGGCTTGAGCGTCCCTTGAATGATGCGCCGCTTGATGAGGTGATTGCACAAGCTGATGCGCTGCTGCGAGGAGAGCGCACCGATGATGATCTTGAGGAGATCTTCACTGCCATCGCACGTGCGATGCGGATTATTGCCGCTGGAGATCCTCGGGTTGGTCAGCAGTGGATTGATGATCCGCACGATGCCTTGGCCTACGGGGTCACCATGCGTGCTCGCGCGCTGGTGATGACGGCGCAGGAATTGGAGCGCGCCTCTTCCCGTGCTCGCGTCGGCGATTTGGACTGAGGCCTTTGTCGACGAGATCGAAACGCCCACTCATACGGGACAGCGTTTCACTGTCGCCTACTAAATCACCAATCTGAGAAGAGCGTGGGTGCGGCGTATGATCCACACCCGCGCCCACTCTACGTTAGGGTTAATAACGTGACACCCAGCCCTCAGCCCATGCCCCCGATGCGCCTCATTCGCGCAGGCGGAGCCCTCGTGTGGCGATTTCGCGACCCCGCACGACCGATCATTCCCGGGGAAGTGCTGGATGAGCGAGACATCGAAGTCCTGCTGGTTCACCGGCCCCAGTACCACGATTGGTCGTGGCCCAAGGGAAAGATTGAGGGCAAAGAAACTATTCCCGTCGCGGCGGTGCGCGAAGTCGAAGAAGAAACCGGCCACGTCATCCGCCTCGGCGCGCCCCTGACTACCCAGCGCTACCGCCTCGGCTCGGGACAGACCAAGGAAGTGCGCTACTGGGTCGGAACGTTGATGGACAGCGACGGTGGAAAGGACGAGGGCCTCGTCCACCTGCGCAAACCCGTCCACCGTGCACCTTCGCGCGAAATCGACCAAACGCAGTGGATGACGACCTCTCGCGCACACGATCTTCTGACGCGCCGCGGGGACCGACGCCTGCTGACAGAACTCGTCATGCGAGGCCGCAGCGGCGAACTCGTGACAACCGCGCTGGCACTGCTCCCTCATGCGCGCACGGTTTCTGCTCAACAGTGGGAGGGAGACGAGGAAGCCCGG
>USHU01000143.1 GCA_900554605.1 uncultured Actinomyces sp. | reverse complement strand
TCTGGGAGCAATCATCGGCGTGGGTATCATCATCATCGATGAGCTTCTCAAGCTGAGCTCGAAGGGCCGCTTTGCCCTTCCGCCTCTCGCGGTCGGCATGGGCATGTACCTCCCCGCTTCTTTGACGATTCTGATCCCCGTTGGCGGCGTCATCGGTTTCTTCTACGACCGTTGGTCAGCAAAACGCAAGGATCCCGAGCGTGCACGTCGAATGGGCACGCTCTTGGCAACCGGCTTAATCGTCGGAGAGAGCCTCTTTGGCGTGGTCTACGCCGGAATTGTTGGGGCGGCAGGAAACGACGAGCCTTTGGCTATTGTCGGGGGTTCTTTCGCCACTCCCGCAACCATCATTGGTGCCGTTTTCTTCTTCGGTTCAATCTTCACGCTGTACCGTTGGACAAGCAGCATGGTTTCGCGCACAGATAGTGCTCCTGCCACTGACGAGGCAGCGGCTGAGGAAGCACTCGACGTGCACTAAGCATCGCTTAGCCTAAAGTTGGAGGGGAGCCGGATCGAATCCGGCTCCCCTCGGCTCTATCCGAACACGCTACTGCCTAAGATGACTTCTTATCATCACCTGCGCGTGTTCAAGTTCCCTTCCTATATACAAAAATCCGCTGGATGATCAAACATCCAGCGAGTAACCTCACGGGACTCACTTGATCTGCGCATGCTTCGTCATGGCGGTATCAGCATTCATATTTCCCGCACTCCTCTCCCCTGCGAAGATCACACGGGAACGTTATTTGAAGCCGAGTTGTCTCATACGTCCGGGCAGGCATCGATCTCCCCGTGCCCCGGCTGTTCAGGCGGTCGCAAAGCAGGAAATCTGGGAAGTAACGGCGCAATCACTTTTCTGAATATCTCGGTAGACCGGGCAGGAATTTACACATTGTCAGTCGGATACGTCTCTGAAGATCCTCGCTCTTTCCTGCTACGCGTCAACGACCGCAAAATTGTGGTGACACCTCCACGTTCCGGAAAAGGAAATGACGGGCAGCCCAGCGGATGGGAAATCGTCCGAATCGTTGATATCCCAGTCGAACTCCACTCCGGTACAAATACTGTGACCATCTCAGGGAACACCCCATGGGCTCCTGATATTGATCGAGTGATTGTTCGCTAGCGACGTCTGTGGGTGGAGGAGAAAGCTATAGATCCCCTCCACCCACAGTCCGTTTTCACGAGAAAAGATCCCTATTTGACCTCAGGAAGGCGCCCCAGAGTTCCTCCTTCGATGAAGTCTCCGGGCACCAGGATCGAGGCGTTGCGCGCCTCGGAACCGGCTAGGCGTTCCTGCGCGAGCAGCACGGTCTGCCTCGCCAATTCACGCACCGGTTGCGCAACCGTCGTCAGGTTCAAAAGCGGTGAAGAATACGGACCGGTCGCGTCAAAGCCCGTCACCGACATCTGCTCCGGGCAGGCAATCCCTCGCGAGGCCAAGTGTTCCAAAATTTTCACCGCAATCAGATCACTTCCCGTAATGACCGCAGTACACCCGGCATCAATCGCCCGGTCAATGCCGTCGAAAAGATCCTCACCGTAGTCGCTGTGAGACGTCACGATATGTGGCTGGACGCCGTCGACAACCGGCTGGGTAATGAAGGTTGCGGTACGGGCATGCAGGGTGGCCGCGAGGGGGTGGCTGGTGGCGGTGACAGCAACTTTCCGGTGTCCATAGGCCACAACTTTTTGCGCCAGCATCGCTTCATACGCGGGATCGATGCGCACGGAATCAAATTCAGGGCGGGTTTCCCCACAGCCGATCGTAATGAGCGGGACGAAGGAAGCCGCATACTGCATGGCCTCGTTCGATACTCGACCAGAAGCAACGATAACCACGCCCACCCCGTGTCCCACGAGGTTGTTAATGGCCTGCATCTGGCCTTCTTCGCTGTCACCTCCGGCGGTAATCAGCAGTTCTAACCCGAGTTCGTCGGTGTGCGCTTGGAGTTCTTCTGCAACTTTCCCATAGAAGCTGTGTCCAACGTTGCGCACCAAAAGGCCGACAGTGGTGGTGCTGGAACTGGCGATCCCAGCAGCACCGAGGTTTCGCACATATCCGAGGCGGGCGGCAGCTTGGCGCACAGCGACGCGCGCTTGGGAACTGACGGCGGGATGCCCAGAAAGTGCGCGGCTGGCAGTCGCCTGCGACACTCCCGCTGCTTGAGCCACATCAATAATGCTGGCTCGTTTCTTTCTGGGCATCCTCGAACATCCGTCTTTCAGTGAGTGGTGGGGTATTCCCCGACGTCAGCGCGGGGTCCCGACCGTCCAAGTATACAGAGGACGGAAGGAAAAAATACCGGCCTCTTGGTCTTGATCGACTTCGACAAGAGCGATCTGTGAGCACTCCATTGAATTGTCGGTTTTCAGAGCGTGAAGAGCATCAGCAAGCGCCCGATCCTCTTCGCTACTCGTCCCCGCAACCGCATAGGCCAGGCTGAAATGGGGGCCAAACGGCGGATCCGTGAGCGCCTCCCCCAGCCCCGCGTCAACGATGCTGTCACGCACAGCGTCGATCAGCCTCGTAAATGAGGGGTTCTCTGGGGAAATCACTTCCACTGCCCGTTCCTGGACGGCCGGCGGAGCGAAGGTCAACGTGAAGGGGTCGATCTGCGCCATGCGACGATCCATCTGCGAGCGCAGTTTCTCCCATTGGGCGTCACTGATCTCGTCTCGATACAGATCGAGGCGTTGCACCGTCACGTGGATGCACTCCGGCGGTTGGATACCGATCTGTGGGAGCGCTGACAGGGGTTTTTCCGCCTCGCGCACCAAGTCCCACAGGGGGGAATCCTCGGGGGGCGCGAGGTAGAAGTGGAGCGCACCATTTCCTCGGCGCCACCGCGTATCCTCACGATCAAAAAAGCGTCGCATGGTTCCGACCTTTATTTCTCCGAGGAATCCGCGGGAATCACCCACAGGGACTCGCGCGAGATCACACAGGTGACCTTCTCTCCGGCAGCATGAAGTTCATTCATGCCGTGAGAACGGCCTTCGAGGGTGCCCGCCGCGGTGTCCAGGACATAGGTGTTGATCGAGCCGTCGAAGGCTGCGGAGCGCACTGTGGCTTCCAGAACCACGTCGCTGCCCTCCCCTGCCTGCTCCTTCCCGGGTGCATCCAGGCCGACCGCGGTGTTTTCTGCTCGGACGACCAACTCCACGTGATCGCCAACACCAAGTCCGGGGACTCCCGCGGTGTCCAGATCACCCAGCGGGGTGGCCACCAGGTAGCGGTCGCCTCGTACCTCACTGACCGTGCCGGCCACGAAGGATGCAGTTCCCATGAAGGAGGCCACGAAGCGGTTCACCGGGCGATGGTAGATTTCACGCGGCTCCCCGACCTGCTCGATGGTGCCCGCGCTCATCACCACGATCATGTCGGACATTGTGAGAGCCTCGGACTGGTCGTGGGTCACGAAGATCGCGGTAAGTCCCAGACGCTGTTGGAGTGCACGGATTTCGCTGCGCATGCGCAGACGCAGGCGCGCATCCAGGTTCGAGAGGGGTTCGTCGAAGAGGATGATCTTCGGTTCCATGACGAGTGCTCGCGCCAGGGCAACGCGCTGCTGCTGGCCTCCGGACAGCTGATGCGGGTAGCGGTGAGCGTACTGTTCGATCCCCATGAGCGCCAGACCGTCAGCGATCCGCTGCTCACGTTCTGCGGCGGGGAGCTTCTGGTAGTTCAGACCGAATCCCACGTTGTCTTTCACCGTCAGGTGTGGGAAGAGCGCGTAGGACTGGAACACCATCGATATGGGGCGCTTTTCGG
>USHU01000142.1 GCA_900554605.1 uncultured Actinomyces sp. | reverse complement strand
TGGGGCATCCGCATAGCCCCTACGCGCGCCATGGTCGTTGATAAGGTGGCCGTTACCTCGAAGAGTCCGTGGTCCTTGCGCGTTCGTGCGACCCCTTAGGCGCTCGTACGCCCCTACGCGCGGAAAATCAATGCTGTTGCGCTTGCTGCGATTCCTTCCCCCCTTCCGGTGAAACCGAGGCCGTCAGTCGTTGTAGCTGAAACTGACACTGGAGCCCCCAGAATCTGGCTCATCTTTTCTGAGGCTTCGGGTAGTCGCTTCATCATTCGCGGCCGTTTTGCGATTACCTGGACGGTGACGTTTCCAATCGCCCATCCGGCTTCGCAGAGCATTCGCCTAACTTCCGCGAGGAACGCTTGCCCAGAGGCACCCGACCATTCGGGGCGATCCGTTCCGAAGTTTGTCCCCAGATCTCCGAGGCCGGCAGCAGCGAGAAGCGCGTCGCAGGTCGCGTGGGCAGCAGCATCCCCATCAGAGTGCCCTTCAAGAGGGGTTTCCCCCGGCCATTCCAGGCAGGCAAGCATCAGCGTTTTCCCGTCATGAGACGAAACGGATGAAGCAAAGGCGTGGACGTCGATTGCGTGTCCGACACGAAAAGGGGAAGACATTTCACTCATGCCAGTAGCCTAAATGTCCTCGCCGGCATTTGCGTACAGTTTTTCTCAACTCAGGCAAAGCGTCTCAGATGAATCGATTCACCCCGCTGCCTGCCTGTGCTCACGGTAGGGTGAGACCGTGCGTTACATTTCGACCAGAGACACCAAGGCCACTTCCGCGCCCTTCTGCGATATTTTGCTCGCTGGACTTGCGCCTGATGGCGGCCTGTACCTGCCCGAAAGCTACCCATCGCTCAGCAGTAATCAGTTGAGCGAGTGGCAGACACTGCTCAAAGAACGCGGTTACGCCGCCCTTGCAGCTCGAGTTCTTGAGCTGTTTATCGACGATATTCCCCGCTCAGATATTGAAGCCATCTGCGCTCGTGCCTACCGCACCCCGGTCTTTTCCGACCCTGAAATTGACCCCGTAACCTGCCTGAGTGAAGAAGAAAACCTCTGGCTCGCGCACCTGTCCAACGGCCCCACAGCCGCATTCAAGGACATGGCCATGCAGCTGCTCGGCGAACTTTTCGAGTATGAACTTGAGCGCCGCGGAGATTGGCTCACCATCGTCGGTGCGACCTCGGGTGATACGGGAAGCGCCGCCGAGTATGCCCTCCGCGGGCGCAAGGGCCTGAGCGTTGTCATGCTGACGCCCGCCGGTCGCATGACGCCTTTCCAACGCGCACAAATGTTCTCTCTCCTCGATGAGAACATCGTTAACGTGGCTGTTGATGGAGTTTTCGACGACTGCCAAGACCTGGTCAAAGCCGTCAATATCGACGCGCAATTCAAGCAGCAGTGGCACGTCGGTGCCGTCAACTCCATCAACTGGGCACGCCTGTTGGCCCAGGTTGTCTACTACATTGCGACATGGTTGCGTCTGAGTGAGCACCTTGGTGAAGACGCGCGCGTGAACGTGTGCGTTCCCTCCGGCAACTTCGGCAATATCTGCGCTGCGCATATTGCCCGCCAAATGGGACTTCCCCTGGAATCTCTGGTCGTTGCGACAAACGAAAATAACGTTCTTGAGGAGTTCTTCCGAACGGGCGTCTACCGGGTTCGAAGCAGTGAAGATACTCTTGCGACTTCCTCGCCTTCGATGGATATCTCGAAGGCTTCGAACTTCGAACGATTCATCTTCGATCTTGTGGGCCGAGATGCCGCCCGCACGCGCGATCTATTCAACCAGGTTGCCACTCAGGGGTATTTCGATCTTTCTCGAACCGAAGAATTCGCAAAACTTCAGCAGAACTTCGGCTTCTGCGCGGCCTCGTCCACGCACGCAGATCGCCTCGCCCAAATCCGCCGCACCTGGGAGGAATCGCACTACCTCCTCGATCCCCACACCGCCGATGGGGTGCAGGTTGCCCGCCAAGTCGCTGGACAGCTGGACGGCCCTGTCGTCGTGATGGAGACTGCGCTTCCCGTGAAGTTTGAGGAAACGATTGCCGAGGCCGTGGGCTTTGTTCCTCCGGTCCCGCTGCGTTTTGCGGATATTGAGGGGCGCGAACAGAAGGTCGTTGCATTGCCTCGCGATGTTGATGCTCTTAAGGAACTGATTCGCACGCGTGTGCAGCCGGGAAGGTAATTTCTCTGCATTTACACGGTCCCGGGAACTGAACTGGTCTCCAGATGCAGGTAGCACCGTTTACCATGAGAGCATGAGCCTTCATCTGTACGATTCGAAAACTGCTCGTCTCCAGCCGCTGGAACCGGTGATTCCCGGACACGTGGGAATCTACCTGTGTGGTGCAACCGTTCAGGGATCTCCCCACGTCGGCCACTTGCGCTCGGCGGTTGCTTTCGATTCACTGATCCGCTGGCTCAAGCGCGCAGGTCTGGAAGTGACCTACATCCGTAATGTCACGGATATCGACGACAAGATCCTGAATAAGTCTGCCCAGGCTGGGGTTCCGTGGTGGGCGTGGGCGCAGCGCTATGAGCGCGAGTTCACCGCCGCGTACCAGAAGCTTGGCGTTCTAGAACCTACCTACGAACCTCGCGCGACGGGTCATATTCCCGAACAAATTGCACTGGTGCAGCGGCTCATTGACCGCGGCCACGCATACAGCGATGGCGCGGGAAACGTGTACTTCAGTGTGAGTTCTCAGAAAGACTACGGTTCCCTCACTCACCAGCGCCTGGAAGATATGCGAACGACCGAAGACGAATCGCAGATCGATTCGGCAACCGAGGCTGGGAAGAAGGACCCGCGCGACTTCGCGCTTTGGAAGGCTGCAAAGCCCGAAGAACCAGCCACGGCCTCGTGGGATTCCCCTTGGGGGAAGGGACGTCCGGGCTGGCACCTCGAATGCTCGGCTATGTCGTACCGCTACTTGGGTGAGGCTTTCGATATTCACGGCGGCGGAATCGACCTGCGCTTCCCTCACCACGAAAACGAGCAGGCCCAGTCTCACGGAGCCGGCTGGGACTTCGCGCGCCTGTGGGTCCACAACGCATGGGTGACCACCAAGGGCGAAAAAATGTCGAAATCCTTGGGAAATGTGCTCTCGATCGACACCCTCACGGAGGATTTCCCAGCAGCTGCGGTGCGTTGGGCTCTCTCGACCGTGCACTACCGCAGCGCTATCGAGTGGGGGCCGGATACCCTCCCGGATGCGAACGCAGCATGGGAAAAGTTCTCGACTTTTGTCACTCGCTCGATCGAGGCCGTCGGTGAAGCAAGCCCGGAGGAGCTGTTCTTGAGCCCCGAAGAACTCCCCGAAGCCTTCACTCAGGCAATGAATGACGACCTCAATGTTGCGGGCGCCCTTGCCGCAGTCCACGAACAGCTCAAGCTGGGCAATATTGCCCTGGCAGATGGTGATTCCCAGGCCATTAAACGCCAGCAAATCCTGGTTCGCTCCATGCTTGATGTGCTCGGTTTGGACCCGGCCTCGCCGCAGTGGGCACACGCAGGCGCGGGTGCGTCGGCCTCGGGAAACACCGGGGATGACCCGCAAAAACATGCGCTTGACGTGCTTGTCGGGGCATTGCTTGAACAGCGTGCTCAGGCGCGTGCTGATAAAGATTGGTCTACTGCCGATCAAATCCGTGATCGACTCGCAGAAGCGGGAGTCCAGGTCGCCGACGGGAAAGAGGGAGCAACCTGGAGCATCGGATAGTCCGCGCACATCAAAGATGGCGGGAAGCTCGTGGAGTGTAAATTAGCCCACGCGCGACCTCA
>USHU01000141.1 GCA_900554605.1 uncultured Actinomyces sp. | reverse complement strand
AAGGCCAGCGCTGCGAAGGGTTCCTTCTCCGAGGCCTCGCGGACCTCATTGCGCTCTTCTTCGTCGTGTCCGGGCTTGAAGCCGCGAACCGCGGGGATATCCAGCGGCGAGGGCAGGTAGTCGATAACCGCGTCGAGCACGGGCTGAACGCCCATGTTGCGAAGTGCAGTACCGCAGAAGACGGGGAATGCGCGACCGGAAATGGTCAGGGCGCGAACGCCTTCCTTAATCTGATCGATGGTCAGCTCGCCGTTCTCGAGGTAGGCCTCGGTCAGCTCATCAGAGCCTTCCGCTGCTGCCTCGATGAGGGCCTCGCGGTACTCTTCAGCCTTCTCTTGGAGTTCTGCGGGGATCTCGCCGCGAACAACGAGCGCGCCAAGCGTGGGCTGGCCGTTCTCATCTTCGGCGGGGTAACGCACAGATTCCATGGTCAGCAGATCGATGGTTCCCTCGAAGTCATTCTCTGCGCCGATGGGCAGGTGCATGACAATCGGGGTTGCGTGAAGACGATCACGAATGGTCTGAACCGAGAAGTAGAAGTCAGCGCCCATCTTGTCCATCTTGTTGATGAAGCAGATGCGGGGGACGTCGTACTTGTCAGCCTGGCGCCACACGGTTTCAGACTGGGGCTCGACACCTTCCTTACCGTCGAACACGGCAACTGCACCGTCGAGGACGCGCAGCGAGCGCTCAACCTCAACCGTGAAGTCAACGTGACCGGGGGTGTCGATGATGTTGATTTGGTTTCCGTTCCAGAAGGAGGTCACGGCTGCGGAGGTGATGGTAATACCACGCTCCTTTTCCTGCTCCATCCAGTCGGTGGTGGAGGCGCCATCGTGCGTCTCACCAATCTTGTAGTTGATGCCCGTGTAGAACAGGATTCGTTCGGTCACGGTGGTCTTGCCGGCATCGATGTGAGCCATGATGCCGATGTTGCGAACCTTCTTGAGGTCAGTAAGCACCTCGTGTGCCACTACATCAGTCCTTCGTTTGAAGTGAGGGTGTTAAAACATCCTGCCCGCTCCGGATGGGGTCATCACGAAGCGGGAGGGGTGGTCACCAGCGGTAGTGAGCGAACGCGCGGTTCGACTCAGCCATCTTGTGCATGTCCTCACGACGCTTGACAGCGGCGCCAAGACCATTGGAGGCGTCGAGAATCTCGTTGGCGAGACGCTCGGTCATGGTCTTCTCACGACGCTGGCGCGAGAAGTCCACCAGCCAACGCAGTGCGAGGGTGGTCGCACGTGCGGGGCGAACCTCAACCGGAACCTGGTAGGTCGCGCCACCAACACGGCGGGAACGAACCTCAAGGGCCGGGCGAATGTTGTCCAGTGCGCGCTTGAGCACGGAAACGGGTTCCTGCTCGGTGCGCTCACGAACGATTTCAAGTGCGCCGTAAACGATGCGCTCTGCGACGGTCTTCTTGCCGTCGAGCAGCACGCGGTTCACGAGCTGGGTCACGATCTTGGAGCCGTATACCGGGTCATCGACCAGCGGGCGCTTGGGAGCGGGGCCTTTACGAGGCATTACTTCTTCTCCTTCTTTGCGCCGTAACGGGAACGGGCCTGCTGGCGACCACGGACACCCTGGGTGTCGAGAGCGCCACGGACGATGCGGTAACGCACGCCGGGGAGGTCCTTCACACGACCGCCACGAACGAGGACGATCGAGTGTTCCTGCAGGTTGTGGCCTTCACCGGGAATGTACGCGGTGACCTCGATGCCAGACGAAAGGCGCACACGAGCGACCTTACGCAGAGCCGAGTTCGGCTTCTTAGGGGTTGTGGTGTACACACGGGTGCACACGCCGCGACGCTGGGGCGAGCCCTTGAGCGCGGGGGTCTTCACCTTTGCGCGCTTGGTGCTGCGGCCCTTGCGGACGAGCTGCTGAATGGTAGGCACTGGTTCTCCAGTTCAATTCCGTCTACGGTTTAAGGATTTCCTTAAACCCATGTCTCAGTCTTCCATGACTGTCCTTATCCCCCAGCGCGCACAGCGATCCGCCAGGGGCCGGTGTGCCATGATAACGGGCCTAAGCCGCGTCAGAGAATGACACCCGGAGCTCCGACGGAGGGAGCCCGCGCGTTCCCAGTTCTTCTTCAAACGACCGCTCCATAGAGGCGATCTACAAAAGAACAGGAACCGTCCACCAAAAGTGGACATAGGAAACCCGCACAGTCACGGGTACCGGGTTCAAGAATAGTCAGCTATTCCCACTCCCGTCAAAGCCAGATTGTTCACATTATTTGTGGGACTGCCCACTTCTGTCTTAGCTCCCCCATTCCTGGTTTCGCTCCCCCATTCCTGTTTTAGCTCACTCACCTGCGGCCTCAGAACAGCAATAGGCCCGGAATCAGTGAGCTAAACCAGGAGTGCACTGCACTAGAACAGAACCAGCGCTAGGTAAAAGCTCCCCGTTGCACCGCTCGCTATCCTTCTTTCCACAGGAGTACCCATTTCCACAGGACCGTCGGGAAATAGGCGTTTTCCACAACTACATCGTTCGTACTTTCGGCGTCGCCTACTAATGGCGACACTTGCAAAATGAGCCCCGTTACCATTGAAAACATTCAAACTCGACATAACGCATTCCGCCATTTACGCGAAGATTCAGAGGTCTGCCGAATTCGCCGAGGGTATTATGCGCGTTTTCATTCCCCAGACAACGTTCCTCTCTGGGATTTGTGGCAGGCCGTTGCGCTCTCCCGCATATTCGCATCAGCTGCGCTTGCCCGAAGCGGTCGTATATTTACCGGAAGATCCGCGTTGCTCCTTCACTCAATCCCTACATGGGTCACGAATCCCAATGTTGAGTATTGGCGGAAAGACGGGTGTAGAAGAACTATCCCCTTCTCTAGTGTGCAGTTTCAGAGCAAGAGCGTTCCTCCGTGTGCGATTACTCTTCGTTCTGAGGAACCTCACGCGGTGGTACGACTTCCTGAAGGCCTCATTGTTGAGTCGATTGAAAGTGCAGTAGTTCGAATTGCACTCAACGAAGAACCTCTTGAAGCCTTTGTCGCCGCATGCATGGCGTTACATTCACTTTCGGATTTTTCGCGTTATGCGCTGGAAATATCTCGCACTCGCGTTGAGATAGCAAGAGACAAGCTATTGACGGTATTACATGATCGACTAACGCACAGGAACTATACGATCGCACATTCGATTCTCGCTTTTGCCGACGGTGGCTGCGACAACATTTTCGAGGCCGCGGTCCTTTGGGTGGTCCGTACTCTTTACCCGGGTGAAGTGGTCACACAATTTGAGATTCACGGCAGATATGGTCACTACTTCGGTGACATTGTCATTCCCGCTCTCCACTTGATCATCGAGACAGATGGAGTGAGCAAGCTTTCTCTTCAGATGGATTATCCGCAGAACACGCTTGGATGCAACGCCAGCAGGATCTAATTAATCTCGGATGGAACATCTTCAGAGTCTCTTGGGCAGACCTTGAAGACTTCGCAGCTTTACGTCGTGCTATTGCGTCACATTTAGGGATAAGACGTCTTCCGCCGAGTTCAGAATGCGCACGAATATGGGCTCTTCCCATCGCTGAATGCGATGGGCCGAAACGTCGCATCCATACAAAGAGACATCGCTCAGCCTCATTTGTGGGCGCCGATGACCAACCGGACTCCGGGTTTGGCTCACCCCTTCCTGTTTTAGCTCGCTCACCTGCGGCATCAGAACAGCAATAGGCCAGGAATCAGTGAGCTAAACCAGGAGATGGCGGAGTACGGAGTGAGAAGTGCGAAGGGCAGAGTGCGAAGGGCAGAGTGCGGAGGACGACGCGCCGCGGACGACAGAAGACAGACGAAGGACACCGACCGGTCC
>USHU01000140.1 GCA_900554605.1 uncultured Actinomyces sp. | reverse complement strand
AAGTCGACACCTCAGTGGACTACGTTGATTTAGGGTCGTTGTGTATCCCCGCAGTCCCAGGCATGCAGATTCGCGCTCAAGCGGGTGAAGATGGCAAGAGCATCATCCGTATCATGCTTGTCTTGGCTTCGTCTGGCCTTCAGTTCTCTGTTGCGGCTGCTCCGCGCTCGGGTGGAATGTGGGATGAACTACGCCCTCAAATTCGTGCAGCTTACGAAGAAGGCGGAAACACCGTACGTGACAAGCACACTCGCTACGGTCATGAGCTTGAAGTCGATGAATCGGTGACGCTACCCGATGGTTCGCAGGGAACGACCCGTACACGCATTATCGGGCGTGAAGGTGACCGCTGGTTTGCTCGCATCGATATGGTTGGACCAGCTGCTCTTGGCGGGCAAGAAGCCAGCGATTTCGAAGAATTGATCGATCGAATCGTTGTTGTTCGTGGCAACGAACCCCGTCCGCGCCTCGATCTTCTGCCGTTGCATCTTCCTTCGCAAGAAAGTGTCGAAATTCCGAATGTTTAAGCAAGTCTTTGCTCGCATCTCGCGTCTTTTCTCCGTAACACGTGAAGACCTCGACGCCGACGATGAAAAACGGAGCAGAGAAGAACGTGGACGACGGGCAGTTGCCGAGGTTCTTCCTCGTGAAGAGGCGGTGCTATTCGGAGCAGTCCAATCGGTAACCTACTATCCGGAAGAGATTCGTCCGCTTATTGATGCGACGCTCTTTGACGGAACAGGAACGATTGTTCTTCGATGGCCTGGGCGCAGCGATATTCCCGGTTTGCACGCGGGAATCCACCTTGAAGTTGAGGGGACAGTCGGATTAACCAATGGCGTGAAAGTCATGATTAACCCTCTCTACCGATTGATTGCTGAAGAGAATGCCGAATAATCGCTACTCGTGGCTTGCTGACGAAGACTTCTCTCTTCACAGTGTTCTTGGCGGAGCTAGGGGAGTCGCCGAGGCTGTTCTTCCCGGTTTGGTGTTCTTAGGTGCCTATCTTGTCAGTGGTGCTTTGGTATATTCCGCACTTGCGTCGGCGCTGTGCTCAGTCATTTTTACGGTGATTCGAATTGCACAACGACAGGCTGTGGTGCAGGCGATTTCGGGACTGTTCGGGGTTACAATCGCGGTTGTCTGGGCTCTTGTTTCCGGCCGAGGCATTCATTTCTTTACCTGGGGGCTGTTAACTAATGCTGCCAGTGCGCTTGTTCTGCTTTTGAGCCTCGCCTTTGGATGGCCACTGGTTGCAGTCATATTTGGCGCGCTTACTGGACGTCCCTTGAATTGGATGCGTCACAGTGAAATGCGCGAGCTCGCACGCAAGTGCGTCTGGCTCACGCTAGTATGGGCAGCACTTTTCATTATTCGGCTTGCGGTGCAGGTACCGCTGTGGCTGAGTGACCATGTCGCGTGGCTTTCCGCCATGAAAATTGCTCTTGGTATTCCTCTGTTTATCCCGGTAGCGTGGCTGACGTGGTGGCTGCTCAAAGATGATTTCAATCGAGCGGTATCGTCACCATCCGAGTGAGCGCATCCAAGGCTTGACCGTCGCGCGCGGAAATAAGGAAGACTAGCTCATCTCCGGATTCATATTGGTCGTCTGCCCGCGGAACAAACGGTTCTCCGTCACGCAAAATTGCGCTCAGTACGACACGCGGTGGGAAAGCAACATCTGCGATGCTCTTGCCGATAATCGGAGAATTCTCGGGAAGAACAAAGGCATACATTGCTTCCTGAGCTGAATGGAAGGCAAAGAGTTTAACCGGTGTACCAACAGAGATTGCTTCTTCGACGAGCGCCGTCATAATTCGCGGCGTCGAGACGGGAACATCGACTCCCCACGAGGCATTGAACAACCATTCATTCTTGGGATTGTTCAGACGTGCGACTACTCGGGGAATTGCGAATTCAGTCTTTGCAAGGAGTGAGATGACAAGGTTTGCCTTATCGTCTCCCGTGGCGGCGAGGACAACGTCAGCTTCTCGCAGGCCTGCTTCGGAAAGTGCCTCCGGAGAGCAGGCATCAGCCAAAATCCACTCAGCATCAGCGACGGATGCGACACGCAGCTGATCGGGTTTTTTGTCGATCAGCGTGACTTCATGGCCGTGGTCGAGGAGTTCCAAGGCGACAGCGCGGCCCACTGAGCCTGCTCCAGCAATGACAATTTTCATCTTTCAGTCCTCCTTGCGCGGAGCACGCGTCAAAATATCGCGAAGCGGAAGAGGATCTTCTCCCGAAATTGCAAAGTAGAGCTGGTCGTATTCTTGAATAACTAGCTCAGGTCGTGCCGGAAGAATTGTTCCCAACCGAGAGACAAATGCGATTCTTTCGCCGGTGAGCGTCTCTACAGTTGGGAAGGAAATTCCATACCAATCAGCGATTGGTGTCGCTGTGACCAGAGAGACTAAACCTGAAGGATGAGTCCACGTGACCGCGGCATCAGGAGGCATGAGGCGACGTAGAACTGATTCAGTCGTACGTTTGACCGTTGCAACTGTAGGGATACCGAGACGCTCGTAAACAAAGGCACGTTCGGGATCGTAGATTCGGGCAACGACGCGTTCGACATGGAAAGTCTCTCGTGCGACACGCGCGGCAATGATATTCGTGTTATCACCGCTGGATACTGCAGCGAAAGCGTAGGCGTCTTTGACGCCCGCCTGTTTGAGAGTATCGCGGTCCATGCCAAGCCCAGTAACGCGGCGCCCCGAGAAATCTTGTGGGAGCCTCTGGAAAGCTTTGGAGTCTGAATCAATGACGGCAACTGAGTGGCCTTGCGCATCCAAAATGCCTGCAAGACTTGCGCCCACCCGGCCGCAACCCATAATTACGAAGTGCACACTCCAAGGCTACTCGCCCAAAGGGCAGATAGCATCTCTTGACAGTACTTAGCGGTTACCCGCCGAACAAAAATGACGTCCAGTCCTCTAAAGGATAGTCTTATAGGGTGTCTTCATTCGTTGAATCCGCGAAACGAGTAATCATCGGACGCCCCATCCGTTCGAAAGCCGCGGCTCACCAGCTGCTTCCAAAACGACTTGCGTTGCCGATTTATGCTTCGGATGCCCTATCATCGGTCGCCTATGCTCCGGACGAAATTCTGCTGACCTTGGCTCTTGCTGGGTCAATAGCCTTGATTAAGTCAGTGTGGATTGGGGTCGTTGTTGCCTGCGTTTTGGCTGTCGTTGTCTTGTCGTACAGGCAGACGGTTCATGCCTATCCCTCTGGTGGCGGGGACTACGAGGTCGTCACGACTAACCTTGGCCCGAGCTGGGGACTACTTGTTGCTTCAGCTCTACTAGTCGACTATGTACTGACCGTTGCAGTGTCAATTTCTTCTGGTGCAAATTACATCACAACAATCGTTCCTCACCTGCGCGGGTCCGAAGTCCCCATCGCTGTAGGACTCATCGTCTTTCTTACCCTTGTCAACTTGCGTGGCACACGTGAGGCGGGAACTGCTTTCGCAATCCCAACGTACACCTACATGTTCGCAATTGCTCTCATGGTGATCGTTGGGTTTGTTCGACTTTTTACGGGGCATCTACCCATGGCCGCCAGTGCTGCTTATGAGATTCATTCGAGCAACGCACACATTGATGGACTTGTTGGGCTCGGTGGCGCTTTCTTGCTCATGCGAGCGTTCTCATCTGGATGTGCAGCACTAACCGGCGTCGAAGCTATCTCAAACGGCGTTCCAAACTTCCGCCGCCCGAAATCGAAAAATGCTGGAATTACTCTGCTGCTTCTGGGAAGTATCGCGGCGACGATGATGATTTCGATCCTTGTGTTGGCACGCCGCACCGGGGTTCAGATGGTGGACGATACGTCTAAAGTG
>USHU01000139.1 GCA_900554605.1 uncultured Actinomyces sp. | reverse complement strand
ACCGAAGGCAGAGTGCTCGGTCGAGGACCCCATCGCGAACTCATCCATGTTCGTCTTACCAACAATGGGCATTCCGGCCTGGTGCAGACGCTCCACAACAGTTGCGTCGTAGGGAGGCAACCAGCCTTCAAGGATCTTCGACGCGCAGGTCGTCGGCAGGCCTCGGGTCACCATATTGTCCTTAACGGCAATCGGAACGCCGGCCAGGCGCGGGAGTTCTTCACCCGCTGCTCGACGAGCATCGACCTCGGCTGCAGTCGCAAGTGCGCCTTCACGATCAACGTAGAGAAAAGCGTGGACCTTGGAATCGATCGCATCAATACGGTCGAGGCATGCTTGAGTGAGTTCAACCGAGGTGATCTCCCCGCTTCGCAGCAGCTCAGCAAGCTCGCATGCTGATTTCTTCAGCAAAGGATTCATCAGTCCTCCTCCAAAATCTGCGGAACCAAGAACATTCCGTCCTGCTGTGCGGGGGCCTGTGCCAGGACCTCATCGCGGTCCAACGTCGGACCAACTTCATCTTCACGCCACACGTTCGACAACGGAATGGGGTGGGAGGTCGCGGGCACGTCCGGGGTAGCGACCTCGGAAACCTTTGCAACGGCCTCGGTAATAACATCAAGTTCACCAGCGATTCTGGTGATTTCTTCGGGTGTAAGTGCGATTCGAGCCAAGCCCGCGACGCGGGCGACCTCGTCAGTACTGATCCTTGCCATAAAAAGGATGATACCCGGATGGGCCGCGCCTCTCATACTGTGCCCAGCTCGGCGTAGTTTTGAGTACCCTTAAACTATGTCTCATCGCCGTCCGTCTTTTTCGTCGCAAACCATCAGGGCGCTCAAGATCGCTGGATTGACTGTGCTCGGCGCCCAGGCGGCAGCACTTGTCGGAGTTCATATCGTCGATAAGCTCCGCAAAGAACGCGTCCCTCACGTTGCGGGTGGTTTCCCCACTTTCCCTCCTCTTGACACCCAGGTTGAGGGCACTGAGGTTCGCACGTACACGGAGGGAACGTCCCTGTACGAGGACATGCTCGAGGCGATTACCTCGGCGAAAGACTACATTTTCTTTGAATCGTATATCTGGCGTGCGGATGCGTGGGGGAAACGCTTCAAATCGGCTTTGCTCAGCGCCGCGAAACGTGGAGTCGACGTCCATATCGTTTACGACGGTTTCGCCATTCTCAATCAAGATCCCTTCTTCTACGTTTTCCCCAAGACGCCGCATCTATACATTCGTCGTTTCCCCGAAATCCGTTCGGGAATGTTCACGATGAACCTGCGCAAAACCGGACGCGATCACCGAAAGATCCTCGTCGTTGACGACAAGGTTGCTTTCGTCGGCGGCTACAACATTGGCGATCCCTTCGCCTTGGAGTGGCGCGACACCCACGTGCGCGTCACGGGAGATGCCGTATCAGAACTCAAATACGGCTTCATTGATTTCTGGAACCACTTCAAGCGGCACGGCCAACCCTCGATTGCTCGAACTCGGGCTCCGCGTTGGGATTCCGAGGTCTCCCTCGCTTTCAATCAGCCTTCTCGTCTGCTTTACCCCGTCCGCGGCCTCTACATTGATGCAATCGATCGCGCGCGCTCGTCAATCCGTATTACCAGCGCCTATTTCATTCCCGATCGTGAGATTTTCGAGGCCTTGGTTCACGCGGCGCGGCGTGGGGTTCGCGTCCAGATTCTGATTCCCGAGTACTCCAACCACATTCTTGCCGACTGGGTTGCTCGCCCCTACCACGGTCCGCTTCTTAAAGAAGGCGTTGAAATCTGGCTCTACGAGGACGCCATGATCCATTCGAAGACCATGACGATCGATGGAGCGTGGTCAACCGTTGGAACGGCAAATATTGACCGCTTGTCTCTCCAGGGAAACTACGAGGTCAATGTTCAATTCCGATCGAATAAGTTCGCGCAGACTATGGACAAGATCTTCGAACTCGATCTGACGAATGCACGTCGTCTCTCTTTTGAGGAATGGGAGGAACGCTCACTGCTCACCAAAGTTCTGGAGCGTCTCCTGCATCCTTTTGAATTCCTCGTCTGAGAGTTTTTCCCTGCGGCGCCTAGTCGTCGAGTGCGGCAAGACCGTCGCGCAGAACCCCTTCGAAATAGCTTTCATCCACCACTGGAACGCCAAGGGACTCAGCTTTAGCAACCTTGGAACCCGATCCGGGTCCCGCAATCACCAGCGACGTCTTTTTGGATACTGATCCCGAGGCCCTACCTCCGCGGGCGATGATTGCTTCCTTTGCGCCTTCTCGCGTGTATCCAGGCATTGAACCGGAAACGACAATGGTCAGCCCCTCCAGAACCTGCTCCACGTCATCGCGCTTTTCGTCTTCCATGCGCACCCCCGCCTGCGCCCATGCGCGGACAATATCTTGGTGCCAAGGAACCGCCAGCCAGTCAACGAGCGACTGAGCGATAACAGCGCCAACACCCTCAACTTCGGCAAGTTCTTCTACCGAGGCCTTGGCGAGCAACTCCATTGAGGGGAAGGTGGCAGCAAGTGCCGCAGCAGCTGTGGGACCAACGTGCCGAATTGACAGAGCGACCAGGATTCGCGCTAAGGGACGCTGTTTTGCCTGCTCAATTTGATCGAGCATCATCATCGTATTCTTGACGGAACAGATGCTTTTCGCCCCACTGCTTTTGTCCAGAAGTAGCGCACTTGCATCCACTCCCCTGTCGCTTCACCTTCCGAAGTGACAGGTTTCCAGACCATGACGTCGCGAAGTTGTTCTGCGTCAAGATTGAACACCTGGCTCTCAGAAGAAAGAACCGGGGTTTGAGGGGCGGGAAGGAGGGCCTCAGCGTCGGCGATGAGCTCTGCATGAGTGAGATGCTCTACCCCTGCAAGACGCAATTGTGTTCCGTCTTCAAGGAACACCATGTCACCACCCGCGAGCGCAGCAGCCACCTCGTCGCGGTTGTTTTCCGGCTGGGTAAGAGCAAGCGCGGCCTCGTCCCCCAGACCCTCTATATCCAAGGCCGAACGCGCACCCAAGTGCGCAATTCTCTCGGTAATTTGTGCCGGACAACCCGCTTGGTTGGGACAACGCAAGTCCACATCGCCTTCTTTTTGCGGAGCGAGCGAAGTCCCACACGAAGGACACACCTCAGGCATCACGAAGGGATACTCACTCCCATCACGTGCGGCAACAACCGGAGCGACGATCTCAGGGATAACATCGCCGGCTTTACGCAAGACGACAAGATCACCAATGAGAACACCCTTGCGTTCGACTTCGCTTGCATTGTGCAAGGTCGCCCGAGAAACGTGTGAACCGGCAACAAGAATTCGCTCCATGACGCCGTAAGGGGTGACACGTCCAGTGCGTCCGACTTGGACTCGGATATCAAGGAGGCGCGTGTTGACTTCTTCGGGAGGGAATTTATAGGCCGCGGCCCAGCGAGGAGTACGCGAGGTCGTCCCCAAGGAAGCCTGAATAGCGCGATCGTTAATTTTGACGACGACGCCATCGATTTCGTGTTCAAGAGAATGACGCTGCGCTCCCAGCTCAGCGATTCGCTTCTCGATCGCGGCGCGCCCGCGCAGAAGTTTGGTGTAAGGGGAAACAGGCATTCCCCATTCCTTCAGGCGGGAGAACCATCCTGAAAGAGTGTTGGGCGCCTCGAAAGAAGTATCTCCAACCTCGACAGCTCCGATCCCGTGGGCAAGCATGGCAAGAGGGCGTTCGGCTGTCTTTCGTGGGTCTTTCTGACGCAAGGACCCGGCAGCAGCGTTGCGGGCATTGACGAAGGGAGGGTCGCCAGCGCGCACGCGTTCCCCGTTTAAGGCTTCAAAATCCTTTGTCGGAAAATAGACCTCTCCGCGAATTTCCA
>USHU01000138.1 GCA_900554605.1 uncultured Actinomyces sp. | reverse complement strand
CAGCAAAAGGCGCAACCAAGGCCAGAACAAGCGAGCCGATTACTGCCAGTCCCCCGCCCTCACGATCACGGCGATTTCCCCCACCGAAGAACATGAGGAACTGAGCAATCGAGGTCACCACGCCCGCCATCGCAGCCGCAACAGAGGAAGTCAGAATGTCACGGTTGTAGACATGCATGAGCTCATGTCCCAACACTCCGCGCAACTCACGCTCGTTCAGTAGCTGCAAGATCCCTTCCGTGCAGCACACCGCCGCATTTGCCGGGTTACGTCCTGTCGCAAAAGCATTGGGAGTCATGGTCGGCGCGACCCACAGCGTCGGCATTGGCTGCCCAGCCGTTTGAGACAGCTCGCGGACAATGCGATACATCGCCGGTTGCTGAGCTTCGGTAACCGGGTAGGCGTTCATCGAACGCAGGGCCATGGTCGCCGAATTCCAATAGGACCATGCCGTCTGAACCAAGCCGATTCCTGCGAAGATGAAAATCCACACCGCGCGACCAGTTCCATAGGCAATGCCCGAGCCGATGAGCAAGAGCAGAGCCCACATTCCCCCAAGGAGCAGGGCGGTCTTGAAACCGTTGTGATAGTGACGCGTGCGCATAATCCTCCTTTGCGCGACTGATCCGCTAGATGCGGCTGGGGCCCGAGTAATCCTCGAAACGCTCGGGGGCAGAAGGAACTCCCATCTCCCCCATCTGACCGATGAGGTCCTCGTGGACCTGATCCTTACCCAAAGACACATCGGTCATCGCGCGACGCGAGACAACCTTGATGCGTTCACGCCGGCCGCGGCCACCGGGAAGCTCACCGTACTTCTCACCCAGCGCGGCCTCGTACGCATCAAGAAGCTCCCATCCCTCCCAGGTGGTGAACTCCACGCCACGCTCACGAAGCAGAGCAACCATGGCCTCGTGACCGACCTCGGAAGAAGTTGCGTGCAGGCGACCTGCCTCCGCGTCCTCAACGAGGTGAGAAATAGTCTGCTGAGCATCCGACTTCGTCGAACCGATCAGGCCGACAGGGCCACGCCTAATCCAACCGGTCGCGTACACGCCCTGAACCACCGGCGCATTGGGGTCTTGTGTTGTGTCCGAATCAATCACGCGTCCCTCGACGTTGGGGACAACACCTGCACGCTTGTCGAAAGGCAGTCCTGGGACCGGCGAAGAATAGTAGCCAATCGCACGATAAACCGCTTGAACAGGCCAGGTCGTAATGACACCGGTTCCGCGTACGGAGCCATCCCCCGTGAGCTCAGTGCGCTCGGTGCGAATTGCACTGACATTTCCGTCCTCATCGGCAAGGATCTCGACCGGCGACTGGAAAAGGTGAATGTGGATGCGACGCGAGGCCGTGTGCGATTCGGGATCTTCCATCGCGTAGTTTGTCAAGGTCTTCACGACCTGACGTTGCTGGTTCGAGGCGCGCAGAGCTTCCTCAGAGCCTTCATCGAAGTCGAAATCGTCCTCGGAGACAATGATGTCCACATCGGGAACATGTCCCAATTCGCGCAGTTCCAGCGGGGTGAACTTCACCTGTGCGGGACCGCGGCGGCCAAAGACATGCACATCCGTGATCGGGTTTTCAGCCAAGCCCTTGGCGACGTTTTCAGGGATCTCAGTGACCAGCATGTCCTCAACGTGCTTGGCCAAGACGCGCGAAACATCCAGCGCAACATTTCCGACGCCCAGCACGGCAACGGACTTTGCTTCAAGAGGCCACGTACGGGGGTAATCCGGATGCCCGTCGTACCAGGAGACGAAATCGGCAGCGCCGTAGGACTGCGGAAGATCAACGCCCGGAATGTTCAGCGGAGCATCGCGATCAGCGCCCGTGGCAATGATGATCGCATCGTAGTGGGCGTGGAGGTCCTCGATGGTGATATCGCGACCTACCTCAACATTACCCAGCAGACGAATATCGCCGCGCTGAAGAATCTTGTAGAGGGCGACGATAATCTGCTTGATTCGCGGGTGGTCCGGGGCGACGCCGTAGCGCACCAAGCCGTAGGGGGCGGGGAGGCGTTCGAACAGATCGATATTCACATCCAAAACGGACTTGGACAGAATGTCAGATGCATAAATGCCCGCAGGGCCTGCGCCGATAACGGCAACGTTGTAGGTGCTCACGCGTGATCCTCTTCTCCGGCTGCGCCCACGCGCAGCCCCTTACTCTGCTCCAATCCTACAATCACACGACCTCAGGAGCAGCCGAGAGGACTTAGGCGACGCGATCGACCATCAAGTGCGCGAAGGCAATAAGCGCCTGCTTTGCTTCACCCTCGGGAAGATCGGCGATGCATTCCAATGCGCTTTCGCACCACTCATGAGCAAGCTCACGCGTCTGGGTGACGACCTGATGCTCACGCAGCCGCGCAACCACAGCAGCCAAGGCCTCATCCGAGGACAAATCCCCACCCAGCATCGACAAGATCTTCTGGCCTTCGGGATCCAGATTGCCGTTGGACTGCGCGCGGCGAAGCAGCAGCACGGGAAGGGTATCCACGCCTTCACGAAGATCCGTTCCCGGGGTCTTTCCCGATTGCCCTTCGGCGGGCCCAAGATCGATGACATCATCTGCGATCTGGAAGGCAACGCCCAGGCGTTCTCCGAACTGCGTGAGCGCTTCGATGATCGCTTCATCTGCGCCCGCATGCATCGCACCGAAGGCCGCAGCCGATGCCACCAAGGAACCAGTCTTATCGGCAAGAACCTGGATATAGAAAGTCAGGGGGTCATCGCCCTCTTCGGGACCGAAAGTCTCATTGAGCTGGCCCATGCACAGGCGCTCGAAAGTGATGGCGTGGTGGCGAACCGTTTCATCGCCCAAAGTCGCGATCATCGCAGAAGCTCGAGCGAAAAGAATATCGCCGGCCAAGATCGCGCGATTATTCCCCCACAGGTGCTGAGCGGAGGGAACTCCGCGGCGGGTGGGAGCAGAATCCATGACGTCGTCGTGGTAGAGCGATGCCAAGTGCGTGAGTTCAATGCCCGTTGCTGCGGTGAGGACCTCGTCGCTCAGAGCGCGCTGGGGATCGCCGAATTGCGCTGCAACCAGCGTGAGCAAGGGACGCATGCGCTTGCCACCGGCCTGAGCCAAATGACTGGTGAGTTCAGTGACCAAGTCCCTGGAATCACTGACGGAACGGTGCAAACGGTCCTCAACGGCCTCGAGGCCCGGAAGAATTCGGGCCTCGAGATCAGGAACGTGTAAATCGATTACGGCGCTCACGGGAGAAGCACAACCACCTGATTGAGTAGAGACAGAACCGGACTCGGGAAGAGTCCAAGGGCAATCGTACCCACAGCACACACGGTGATCGCAACACCAGCGAAACCTTCAGAGCGAACGACCTCGACGTCCTCACGCGGCTGCATGAAGAACATCACGTGAACCAGACGGAAGTAGAAAAAGGCCGTGACAGCCGAGCAGGCAAGCGCAAGCGCGACCAGCCAGACGTATCCACCCGCGAAAGCATCCGAGAAGACGACGAACTTCGCAATGAAGCCGCCCGTGAAAGGAATACCCGCAAAGGAGAGCAGGAAGATCAGCATTGCCGAGGCCAAACCGGGGTTGGTCTTCCCCAGTCCCGCCCAGCGGCGCAGATCCGTCACTTCACCGCCGATATTTCCCTCGCTGTCACTGGAACGAACAAGGGTGATCACGCCGAAGGCTCCAATGGTCGCCACCGCGTAGGCCAGAACATAGAAGAGCACGTGACCTGCCGAGTAGCGAACCAGCGAGAGAACACCCAAGAGGATGAAGCCCGCGTGAGCAATCGACGAGTAGGCAAGCATGCGCTTGACATCCATCTGCACGAGGCCGGCGAAAGTTCCAACCAGCATCGTCAAGACGATGACAACGATCATGATCGGAATCAGGCTCCACTG
>USHU01000137.1 GCA_900554605.1 uncultured Actinomyces sp. | reverse complement strand
GCCGACAACTACCGGAGGGGCGCAGGTGGATACACCCATCTATCGGCCAGGCCAGGGGATGCCTCCCTACGCGCCGAGTCCAACCGACTATCCGGAGGGGGACGGCTTCGTTTCGCTCCCCACACCACCCAAGACTCCCGTGATGGCGTAATTCAGGCGTAGTGAAGGACTAACAATGTCGTTAACGTGGGGCCAGATTCAGCCCTGGAGTTCAGCCGGTTATTCGGGGACGGTTGGTGCCAGGCGAGATACTGTCGTTAAACAGGCCGATGCTCTTCAGGCACGTATGAGTTCCTTCAAGGGCGAGGGAGCGACTGCAGATGCGCTGCGTGCGAAGATGGGCGTTGCTCACAAGGAACTGACGACGCTTGCCGATGATCTTCTTGAAATCCAAGAGGCCGTCAAAGTTGCAATGGGTGATGTTTCCCAGGTCGAGAACGCGGTGAAGGTGGCGCTGCAACAGGCGTCCTCGACGCACTGCACGATTTCCGCGGCGGGAATAGCGACATGCAATTCTCCTGGGAACTCAATGAGCCAGTACACGCGGCAGAGCATCGAAGCCTCGGTTAATCGATTAGTGCGGCAGGCGGTCGACTTGGCCAATACTGCCGACACGACGTTGAACGCTCGTCTACAAACCGTCGGGACGCCGGGGAGTACCGCGAAATCAACTTCGACGCAGACGCATGATCTCTCGGATGCTGAACAGAAGAAGTTTAAGAAGATGACGCCGGAGGAGCGCGCGAAGTATTGGTCGCAGCAATCTGAGGCGCAGAAGCAGCATCTGTGTGACAAGTACCCGGATCTGATCGGTAACGCTGACGGCGTTGAGGGCTGGGCACGGGACCGAGCGAACAGAAATCGTCTCCCGAAACTGAAGCAGGAAGCAAAGGACAATGTCTCCACGTACACGGAGCTCCTGAAAAGCCCGTGGATTGATAGCAATACCCGTGCGTACTATCTGAGTGAGCTGGATAAGGCAGAGAAGGCAGTGAAAGCCTATGACGCCGTGCAAGAACAGCTCGACAAGGGCATAAGCCTTGAGGACTACCAGCACGGGAAGAAGGGGGATCCTGTATCGCTCCTGACTCTTCAAAACGATGGTGCGCGAGTCAAGGCCGCGATGGGTCAAGGCGACGTTGATCATGCGAAGAACGTGGCGACTTTTGTCCCCGGTATCGGCACGACAGTCGAAGGCAGCATGGGTGACTACATGCGACAAACCAAAAACCTCCGTAGCGCTGCGATGGCTCAGGGGAACCTGTCTGCGCGTGATGTCGCGACTGTTGCCTGGCTGGGCTATGACGCCCCGGGTAAGGCTGATTTGAATCAGCCTCAGAATATTCCGGGGATCATTTCCCCCTTCCTCGCAAAAGCGGGTTCAGACCGTTTGGCTGGTTTCATGAACGGTATGCAGGCATCGCGTGACTACGGCGCGGGTGATGCGCACATGACCCTCGTCGGGCATTCCTATGGTTCGAGTACCTCAGGCATGGCGGCAACAAAGGTCAAGTATGGCGTCATCGATGACCTAGTGTTGTTTGGTTCTCCTGGTATGGGGACTTACGATGCGAAAAACTACCACGTTGATCAAAATCATCTGTGGGTCTCGGGCGTCCCGAAGGGCGATAGTGTCCAAGGTATGGGGAAATTCAGAGGTGGAATCGTCGGTAGCTTGGGTAAGAACCCCATGGACTCTGATTCAGGGTTTAGTCACCTCTCGGACGATGCGACAGGCTCGCCGAAATACAACAAGGATGCCCCCGCAAGTAAGCCGTTTAATTTCAACTTTGATAACCACAGCATCTATTTGGAAGATGGCACCGAAACGCTACAGGATATCGGTCGCGTCGCTGCAGGGGTGAAGCGCTGATGCACGCTGTGTGGCGGCCTGTGCTGGGGGCAGTGTGTGTCCTGGCCCTGGCAGCATGTTCGCCCTTCCTTAAGGGCCCCCAGAGTACGACTACGCAATCGGCGTCACCATCAGAGAGCGGAAAGGCAACAAGCATGGTCTATTGGGATGGAAGCCTCCCCCTGGAGCAGCGTCAGTCCATTCAGGCGTTTCAGCGTGATGAGGAACCGAAGATTCTTGAGTTCCGTCGTCGCCTTGCCGAGGCCGGTGGCGGAGGCGCGTGGGAAGCGCGCAGTTTTGGGTCGGCGATCAATAAGGAAACTGACCAATCGACAGGCGACGAGCAGCCAGCGTGGGAGCTTGTGGGGCAAGATGTTGCTGGTCCTTATGTTCCCGTTCCTGAGGTTGAGAGGATCGGGCGCGAGGTCTTGTCTGAAACCTACTCTGATTATGAGTTGGGGTCGGACAAAGGTGGGGTGCGTCAGCTGTCGTGGAGTGACCCGGTCAATGGTGGCTTCTTGTATGTGACCGTTCATGAGGGGAAAGCGACCTTGATGCGCTATCAGACGGGTTTGCGTCCCTCGGATGGGACGACGGAGAATCCACGCGATTTCATTGCGGGGCGTGTCGATATCGACATCCCGGAAGAGTGATCAAAATCCTTGGCAATGTTGAACCATCTGTTCAGCAATGCTAGTGTGATCGGTGCAACAAATGTGTTGTGCTGGTAAAGAAAACCCAGTCGATACATAAATGAATTCAATATTTTCAGTCAAGGCTGACTGGTTTTTTACTAGTGCTGTTTCTTATGGGAGGTTGCGCGATGTCTGCTATTAATTGCGTTTCAGCGGAGTATGACTCCGCATCACAAGATCTCAGTAATGTGGCGTCTGAGCTTCAGGGCGCACAGATTAATGATTTTTCGGAGGCCGTCGAGACTGCAATGCGGGGTGCGCGGGCAATCAAGGGTGCTTCCACGACTGAGGATTGCTTTAGGTCTCGTCTTGTCGCTCATTCAAAGGCTCTTTATGAACTCGCGCGTGCCGCGAAAGCAGCAGGAGTGAACTTGCAACTCACCGAGCAGCAGAACGCCCAGGCTGTAGGGAATAGCCGAACTGTTGTGGTTAGTGGTAGCTCGAGTCATCGAACCGCCCAAGTTTTTGCAGTCGCCTGAGGTTTGGGAAGAAGAAACGAAATGCCTACGTGGTCAGATATTAAACTTTGGAATTCTGAAGCGCTATCGAGTTATGCCGACACTGTGAGTTCGAAGAAGCAGACAATTGATCAGCAGATCGCCACACTCCAGGCGCGTCGCACCAGTTTTCAGGGCGAGGGGCAAACCGCAGATGCACTGCGTAATGCGATGGATATTGCGCATAACGAACTGAGAGATCTTTCGCAGGAAATGCAGGAACTTTACGGTGCGATTACGAAGACAGCGGGGGCCGTTGAGCGTGTGCGCTCTCTGGTTAACGCTGCTCAATCGGCTGCGTCAGCTCGAAAGTGCATCATTGGGGGAAGTGGCATTGTATCTTGCGTATGTCCTCCTCAATCCGGTGAGCCGGACAAATCGTCTGAAGTTATTCCTCTTGTGCGACGGGCGCTTCAAGAAGCTGAGTGGGTTGATGAAGCATTCTGCGGGCTTCTAACAATGGCAGGGTTGAATGCCTCTTCTGCGAAGTATTCGAATAAGGGTGTTCATGATCTGACTGCGGTCCAGCAAGAGGCTTTCAAAAATATGCCGCCGGAACAACGGGCGCAGTATTGGTCTCAGCAGTCCCCAGAACAAAAGAGATACCTCTGTGACCACTACCCTGACCTCATTGGTAATGCTGACGGTGTTGAGGCATGGGCGCGAGACCGTGCGAATCGGCTTAGGTTGCCTAAACTTAGGCAAGCGGCAGAGGCTGAAGTTACTAAACTCGATGCTGAGTTGAAAAATGCTGGAGATAATACTGCACTCAAGACGGATCTTCAAATACGTCTTGAAGAAGCTAAGAACAGAGTTAAAGCCTATGACGCGGTTCAAGTTGCGCTGCAGCAGAAGGGGCGGATTCCCCTTG
>USHU01000136.1 GCA_900554605.1 uncultured Actinomyces sp. | reverse complement strand
GCTGGCCCTCGGACACGAGGAGCTTCTGGCGACGCGACACCTCGATGACCAGGTCTTCCTTGCCATCGTCGCGGGTGATGATCACCTTACGCGCGCTCGGGTCTTCGTCGTCGATGTGGACGCGGCCGGCGGCCTCGTTCATCTTGGCTTCGACCTTCGGGCTACGCGCTTCGAAGAGCTCCTGAACACGCGGCAGACCCTGCGTAATATCGGCTGCCGAGGCCGCACCACCGGTGTGGAAGGTACGCATCGTCAGCTGGGTACCCGGCTCGCCAATCGACTGAGCGGCGATAATGCCGACGGCCTCGCCGATGTCAACCTGCTTGCCGGTGGCCAGCGAGCGACCGTAGCAGGTCGCGCAGGTGCCGACCTGAGATTCACAGGTCAGGACGGAGCGGCAGACAACTTCCTCCACGCCAGCTGCAACGAGCTGTGCGAGCAGGTCATCACCCATGTCGCTTCCTGCCGGAGCAACAACGGTGCCATCTTCTGCAACCGCATCGCGAGCAAGGGTACTTGCGTACGCCGTGGTCTCGATGGTGTCCAGAGCTTCCCACTCTCCCGCAGAGTTCTTCTGCGCGATCTGGATGCGCACGCCCTGGCGGGTGCCACAGTCGGCCTCGCGGACGATGACGTCCTGCGACACGTCGACCAGACGACGGGTCAGGTAGCCCGACTCTGCCGTACGAAGAGCGGTATCAGCCAGACCCTTACGAGCGCCGTGGGTTGCGATGAAGTACTCGAGAACCGTCAGGCCCTCGCGGTAGTTCGCCTTAATGGGCTGCTCGATGAGCTTCTGCTTCGGGTCGGACACGAGGCCTCGCATACCAGCAAGCTGCTGGACCTGCGACCAGTTACCACGAGCACCGGAAGAAACCATGCGGTACACGGTGTTACGTGCCGTGAAGTGTTCACGCATATCCTGCGCGACCTCTTCGGTGCACTTGAGCCACAGGTCAACCAGCTCTTCGTAGCGGGTTTCCTCGAGGATGATACCGGTCTCGAACTGATCCTGGATCTCGGCGGCCTTGGCCTCGTAGCGAGCGAGGATCGCACGCTTGTTCGGGGAAGCCTGAATATCCGAGAAGGCGATGGTGATACCCGACCAGGTCGACCAGTGGAAGCCAGCCGACTTAAGGGCATCCAAGCAGTCTGCAACCAAGACGTTCTGGTAGCGCTCGGTGAGGGTGTTAACGATCTGGCCCAGCTGCTTCTTGCCGACGACCTCGTTCACGAAGGGGTAGTCAACAGGAAGCTGCTCGTTGAAGATCGCACGACCCAGCGAGGTTTCCAGAATGATATCGTCGCCCTCGCCCCAGCCTTCGGGAGCTTCCCAATCCAGCGGAGGAACAATACCCGAGAAACGGATACGAGCGCGCTGGTTCAGGTGAAGATCGCCGTTATCGAAGGCCATGCGGGCCTCGGCAACAGTGGAGAACACGGGGACGATTTCCTCGCCGTTCTCATCGCGGGCAACCTCAACCGAGGGATCGGGATCCGAGGTCAGGTGGAACAGACCGATGATCATGTCCTGAGAAGGCATGGCCACGGGGCGTCCATCCGAGGGCTTCAGAATGTTGTTGGTCGACAGCATGAGGATGCGGGCTTCAGCCTGCGCCTCTGCACCCAGCGGCAAGTGAACTGCCATCTGGTCACCGTCGAAGTCAGCGTTGAATGCGCCACAAGCCAGCGGGTGAAGCTGGATTGCCTTACCTTCAATGAGCTGAGGCTCGAAGGCCTGAATACCGAGGCGGTGCAGCGTAGGTGCGCGGTTCAGCAGCACCGGGTGCTCGCGGATGACGTCGTCAAGGACGTCCCACACCTCGGGGCGCTGGCGTTCAACCTTGCGCTTTGCGGCCTTCACATTCTGGGCGAAGTTCTTCTCAACCAGGCGCTTCATAACGAAGGGCTTGAAGAGCTCCAGAGCCATCTGCTTGGGCAGACCACACTGGTGAAGCTTGAGCTGAGGTCCAACGACGATAACGGAACGACCCGAGTAGTCCACGCGCTTACCCAGAAGGTTCTGGCGGAAACGACCCTGCTTGCCCTTGAGCATGTCAGAGATGGACTTGAGCGGACGGTTACCGGGGCCTGCGACAGGACGGCCACGGCGGCCGTTGTCGAAGAGCGCGTCAACGGATTCCTGAAGCATGCGCTTCTCGTTGTTGACGATGATCTCGGGCGCACCCAGCTCGAGCAGACGCTTGAGTCGGGTATTGCGGTTGATCACGCGACGGTACAGGTCGTTCAGGTCAGAGGTCGCGAAACGGCCACCATCAAGCTGAACCATGGGGCGAAGATCCGGCGGAATAACCGGGATGTTCGTCAGAACCATGGACTCGGGCTTGTTGCCGGTCGCAACGAATGCGTTGATGACCTTCAGGCGCTTAATCGCACGAGTCTTGCGGGGACCATTCTCATTCTGAATGATCGAACGCAGCTGTTCGACCTCGGCTTCCAGATCAAAGGTCTGCAGACGCTTCTGGATAGCAGAAGCGCCCATGTCACCCTTGAAGTAGGTGCCGTAGCGAGCAACCATCGCGCGGTACAGGCGCTCGTCACCTTCAAGGTCACCGACCTTGAGGGACTTGAAGCGCTCCCAAACGGTTTCCAGGCCTTCGATATCGCCATCATAACGACGACGAATCTTGGCCATGTCGCGCTCGCCAGCCTTGCGGCGGCGTTCAATCTCGGTTGCGGAGGCATCGGAAGCTTCGAGCTCAGCGATCTCGGCTTCCAAGCGCTCTGCGAATTCGTTGATAGCGGCATCGCGCTGGTTTTCGAGGTGGGTCTTTTCGACCTCGAGCTCGGAACGAAGATCCATCAGGTCTTCGTCGCGGCCCTTCTCGTCAACCTCGGTGATCATGTAGGCAGCGAAGTAGATGACCTTTTCGAGGTCCTTCGGAGCCAGATCCAGCACGTAGCCCAGGCGCGAGGGAACACCCTTGAAGTACCAAATGTGGGTAACGGGAGCTGCCAGGTCAATGTGACCCATACGCTCACGACGCACCTTGGAGCGCGTCACCTCGACACCACACTTTTCGCAGATGATGCCCTTGTAGCGCACGCGCTTGTACTTGCCACACGCGCACTCCCAGTCGCGGGTGGGGCCGAAGATCTGCTCACCGAACAGGCCGTCGCGCTCGGGCTTGAGCGTGCGGTAGTTGATGGTCTCCGGCTTCTTCACTTCACCGTGGCTCCACGAGGCGATATCCTCGCCCGTGGCCAGGGTGATCTTCAAACTGTCGAACGTCTTGGCGTCCAGCAAAGTCATTGCTCCTTATCAGATCGCATCGATGGTCGCCGCGGCGTTCGGACGCGCATCAAGAGTGATGCCCAGTTCCTCACGCGCATTGAAGTCGTCATCTTCTTCACGCAGGTCAATGACGTTGCCGGCTGCGTCGAGAGCTTCGACGTTCAGGCACAGCGAACGCATTTCCTGGATCAGAACACGGAAGGATTCGGGGATGCCGGGCTCGGGGATGTCCTCGCCCTTAACGATCGCCTCGTAAACCTTGACACGTCCGGTGGTGTCATCGGACTTGATGGTGAGCAGTTCCTGCAGTGCGTAGGCAGCGCCGTACGCCTCCAGGGCCCACACTTCCATTTCACCGAAGCGCTGTCCACCGAACTGAGCTTTACCACCCAGAGGCTGCTGCGTAATCATCGAGTACGGGCCGGTTGAGCGAGCGTGAATCTTGTCGTCAACCAGGTGGTGCAGCTTGAGCATGTAGGCGTAGCCCACTGCAATCGGGTACGGGAAGGGTTCGCCAGAGCGGCCGTCGAAGAGGCGCGCCTTACCCTCGGCGTTGGTGAGGACGTCACCATCGCGGTTGGGGTTGACATTGCGCAACAGACCGGCAAGCTCTTCGGCCTCGAGGCCGTCGAAGACCGGGGTCGCGACGGGGGTCTCGGGGGCAACGGTAATGCC
>USHU01000135.1 GCA_900554605.1 uncultured Actinomyces sp. | reverse complement strand
TGGGGCTCCGATGCATTGCATCGGAGCCCCACCCGTTAAACACGATTCAGGCGTTAGGACGCTTGCCGTGGTTCGCGCCGTGCTTACGACGATCGCGACGCTTACGACCCCTCTTCGACATTGTCGTCTCCTCTAAAAACTGAGATATCCAACCTGCACAGTTTTTCACACCCGAGGCTAATCTCCAAACAGAGCGCGCCTACAGAGTCGAAATTCACGATTCAGTGGAGCTCCACGTTACCTCAACGTAGGTCTGAGCAATGATGCGCTCGCGCAAGGATTGAGGTGCTTGGTCGCAATAGCAACGCGCAAGGAGAGAACGAACAAAGCGCTCGGTGTACATCGAATCCTGGCAGTGCTGGCAGCGGGAAATATGGTCGAGCAGTTGCTCGCGAAACTCCGGGCTCTTCAAGCATTCAGCGGAAATATAGTCGCGGCATTCCTCGCGGTCGAGGAAGTCAATCACTTCAAAAAGGTGTTCGTGTAGCTCACGACATGCGCGCTTATCGTCAATCTGCATGGTTCTCCCCGATTCCATATTCAGCCGCTAGTGCTGACAGGCCTTCGCGTAGATTCTTGCGTCCTCGATGAAGCCTGGACATGACGGTCCCGATCGGGATATCCAGCATGTCTGCGATCTCTTTATACGCAAAACCCTCTACATCAGACAGAAGGACGACAACACGTTGATCTTCCGAAAGCGACTCCAATGCAGTTCGCAGCTGGGAGGAAGGAATGTTATCCAATGCTTCTGCTTCCGCAGAAACAAGACCCTTCTCATCGTGAGAAGCAGCAGCGGCGAGCTGCCAGTCTTCAACCTCTTCACCGCCACTGCGTTTAGGAGAACGCTGCGCCTTGCGGTAGTGGGTGATGTAGGTGTTGGTCAAGATCCTGTAGAGCCAAGCTTTGATATTGGTTCCTTGCTGATACTGATGAAACTTCGTGTAGGCCTTCATAAAAGTTTCCTGCACGAGGTCTTCTGCATCAGCACGATTTCGAGTCATTCCCAAAGCGGCACCAAAGAGTTGATCGATGAGGGGAATCGCTTGTTCGGCAAACAAACGGTCCCGATCGTCCTGACTCAACTCCTGCGGTGCAGGCTCAAGAGTGTCATGTAATTCGCTCATTGATGTCAAGGCTAATCGTGAACGCCTCGGATGCGAAAGTGGACGCGCGAAAGCGGGACGGCCCCATGCTCTTCCTCGCCTTGTCACTTCCTCATCAAGTTTCATATCCACTTCAACGCCACAAGCTGACGATTATTCCCTGCATGTGGATTCACGACAGCTGTTTACAAGAATTTTTGCCGAGCGCAGGGTGCCAAACGACTTTTTTTGACACAATGGAGTCATGTCTCTTCTGCGTGGTATTGCCCGTCCTCTCCTTGCCGCTCCCCTCGCTCTCGATGCAATCGATGCCCTGATTCATCCGGATCGCCACGTCGCCAAACTCGACGCACTCCGCCCCGTTTTTTCGCGCATCGAAGAGCGAGGCAACATTGAGGATATTGATCCTTATCTCTCCCGCAGCGCGCGAATCAGCGCCGGCGTTACTCTCCTCGCGGCGGGAGCCTTCGCGTTGGGGAAAGCGCCTCGTACCTGTGCTGCGGTCTTAACGGCCATCGCGCTTCCCATGGCCGTCATCAATCATGAACAGCCTGCCTCGCTTCGTCTGAAGCTTGCCAATTGTGCGGGATTATTCTTCGCAAGTGTCGATCGGAACGGACGGCCCAGCTATTCCTGGCGTCGCAATCAGCTCATCGAGGCTGCCTCGACTCGCGGAGCGCATTCCTCAGGCGCCGCCCAGTGAGCTCGTGGTGTGCTCCTCGACTTCGCTCCCCTATCCATGCGAAGGTTTCAATCCCCGGCTCCAAATCACAGACCGCACGTGCGCTCTACCTCGCTGCGATCGATCGCCAACCATGTGTGATTGAGGGCGTTCTTCGCTCTCGCGATACTGATCTTTTTGCCCAAGCGCTGCGAACTCTTGGCGCTCAGATCGAGATGCTGGGCGACTCTTGTGCACGGGTCACCCCGATTTCTTCAGATTCCCCTTCTTCTGAGCGAGTTATCGACTGCGGGCTTGCGGGAACCGTCATGCGTTTCCTCCCGCCCTTAGCTGCCCTTTCTTCCACTCCCACGCGCTTCGATGGAGACGAGCAGGCATATGTGCGCCCGCTCGCGCCTCTCTTAGATGTCCTCGAAGGCCTGGGAGCCTCACTGATTTACCACGGTGAAAAGGGACATCTTCCTTTCACGATTTCCGGCCCGCTCACGCCTCCATCATCGCCGATCATTGTTGATGCTTCCGCTTCCTCGCAGTTTTTCTCTGCGATGCTTCTTATTGCCCCTCTTATCGGTGGAGCGATTATTCGAAGCAATGCTCCTCTCATTTCTTTGCCCCACATCGAAATGACCCTGGAAATGATGCAAGAAGTTGGCCTTTCATGGATGCGATTGGGCGATCGCGAATGGAAGGTCGATGCGGGAGCGCCCACGGCCTCGGAAATCGCAA
The DNA here is from genome assembly GCA_900554605.1 of uncultured Actinomyces sp. Taxonomy (GTDB): domain Bacteria; phylum Actinomycetota; class Actinomycetes; order Actinomycetales; family Actinomycetaceae; genus Pauljensenia. The sequence goes on along the minus strand of USHU01000135.1, from coordinate 1,429 downwards.
TCGAAGCGGATCTCTCGAATGCGGGTCCCTTCCTATGCGCGGGAATACTCAGCGCGGGAAGCGTCACAATCCCTAACTGGCCGCTTGCATCAACCCAGCCCGGCGCACAGTGGCCGTCTCTTTTCGGCGAGATCGGTATTGAAACTTCTCTGGAAACAAACGAAATGGGAAGCAGCGAGCTGACAGTGCGCGGGGGCGGACCGGGGAGTTTTCCCGGAATTGAACGCGATATGTCGGCCATGGGTGAAATGGTTCCAACCCTTGCGGCTCTCCTACTTTTTGCGTCAAGTCCCTCGACACTAACCGGCATCGCCCATCTGCGCGGACATGAAACCGACCGTTTGGACGCAATCGCTCAGTCAGTCAGCGCTCTGGGCGGTTCAATCGAACAGCTCCCGGACGGGCTGCGGATCACCCCCACTGCCCTTCACGGTGCCCATCTGCGTTCCTTCGCGGACCACAGGATGGCAACTTTCGCCGCGATTGTTGGCTTGGTTGTTGACGGGGTCAGCCTTGACGATATTTCCTGTACATCCAAGACCCTCCCCGGGTTTGAATCGATGTGGGCACGCATGTGCGGAGAGAGTGACGACAATGTCTAGACGCGATATTGGAACTGACGATCCTCGCGTAAAAGTTCGTCCCTCAAAGCGTTCGCGGCCGCGAACTAAGGTCCGACCCGATTGGGGCAATAAGCCAATCGGGCAGGTAATCGGCATTGACCGCGGTCGTTACCTTGTTCGCTATGAGGGCCTAGACCTTCGCGCAGTCTTAGCCCGCGAGCTCAAGAAGGGCAGCGTCGTCGTGGGAGACCGGGTTCGCCTTACTGGGGATTTGAGCGGCCGCGTCGATACCCTTGCGCGAATTGTCGCAACGGATGAGCGCAGCAGCGTTCTCCGCCGTTCTCTCGAGGACGCACCGGATCAAAAGGGCGAGAAAATTATCGTCGCCAACGCTCAGATCATGGTGATTGTGACGGCTTTGGCTGACCCGCCCCCTCGAATGGGGATGATCGACCGTTGCCTTGTTGCCGCTCACGAAGCTAGAATGCGTGCCGTCTTGTGCCTGACCAAGGCCGATCTTGCTCCTGCTACTGAGTTTTTGGAAGCCTACGCTGACTTTGATGTCACGACGGTCGTCACCTCAGTTGAGGCAGGCTGCCAAGGCCTCGATGAGCTCAAAGAAATCCTCGCCGGTCATTTCTCCGTTTTGGTCGGCCATTCCGGCGTCGGGAAATCAACACTGATCAATGCTTTGATCCCCCAAGCCGAACGCGTAGTGGGTGTTGTAAATCAAGTGACTGGACGAGGTCGGCACACCTCGACGTCTTCGCGCGCCTTTGAGCTTCCTGGTGGAGGGTGGATCGTCGACACCCCGGGTGTGCGGTCCTTTGGTTTGGGACATGTTGACATCGATGATGTACTGGGAG
>USHU01000134.1 GCA_900554605.1 uncultured Actinomyces sp. | reverse complement strand
TGCTGTTCGTAATCACAGTGCAATCCATGGACTATGGCATTGGCTTTCTACGTAGTAATACAGTTCACATAAGGACTTCCGTGTCAAAGGGGCATGAGGGGAGCGGGAATGGCGGTGTGGCCACCCGCCCGCCTACAGGAAGTCGCAGAACTATCAAAGGAGAGTTCAATGGCACGACGTGCACTCGCGGCTGTTGCCGTAGTCGGTATCGCAGCTGTGGGCCTGACCGCCTGCTCTGGATCCAAGGACAAAGCCGCCTCTGGAAGCTCAGAAGGAAAGTCGCTGGTTGTCACCTATTACAAGACCTCGTCCTTCCCGCAGATTGAAGACTTCATGAAGCGCGCGAAGGAAGAGTTCGAGTCCACTCACAAGGACGTCACCATCGATCTGCAGCCCGTTGAAGCGGACGCCGATCAGTACATGACCAAGCTTGCGCTGATGAATAAGTCGAAGTCGAAGGCTCCCGACATCATCTACGAAGACACCTTCCAGGTCATGAGCGATGCGGCAGCCGGATACCTGGCCCCCATTGACGACTACGTCAAGAGCTGGGACGAATGGAGCCAGTACCCCGAAAGCTCGATCCAGGGCGCAAAGGGTCTGGACGGCAAGATCTACGGCGTTCCCTTCGGCACCGATACTCGCGGTATCTACTACAACAAGAAGATCTTCGAGCAGGCCGGACTTCCCACTGATTGGCAGCCCAAGAGCTGGGACGATCTGCTTTCTGCCGCGCGCACCATCAAGGAAAAGGTGCCCGATGTCATCCCCATGAACATCTACGCGGGCCGCGCAGGTGGCGAACAGACCAGCATGCAGGGCTTTGAAATGCTGCTCTACGGCACCCAAGACACCCTTTACAACACGGACACCAACAAGTGGGTCACGGGATCCCAGGGCTTCAAGGACGCTCTGACCTTCTACCAGACCGCATACTCGGAGGGCCTCACCCCCTCCAACGATATTGCGCTGGACAAGGCTGTCGGTACCCGCGTGTCCACCGAGCTCCTCCCCAAGGGCAAGCTCGCCATCGACATTGATGGCTCCTGGCTGCCTTACGTGTGGATGCAGGACTCGACGAAGTGGGCAGAATGGCAAGAAACCATCGGCCTCGCAAAGATGCCGACACAGAAGGGACAGGCACCCGGATTCACCACTCTCTCCGGTGGCTGGGTCCTCTCCGTTGGATCTCAAACCAAGGATCCCGCACTTGCAGCCGACTTCGTCAAGACTGCGCTGAACAAGAAGGGCTCTCTGCAGTACTCCATCGCAACCTCTGCGATTGCAGTCCGTAAGGACATCGTCTCTGACCCTGAGTACCTTGCATCTAACCCCTCCTTCAAGTTCTTCGCAGGAATTGTTGAGTACACGCACTTCCGCCCCGCAACTCCTGACTACCCGCAGATTTCCACAAATATCCAGACGGCCACCGAATCCGTGGTGACGAAGGAGCAGACCCCCGAGCAGGCCGCGAAGGCCTACGACGAGGGTTTGGTGAAGATCGTCGGCGAAAAGAACGTCGAAGCGGCGAAGTAACATGTCCACCTCGGTTCGTGTGGGGACCGAGAGCACTGCGACCCCTGGCGGGCGACGCGAGACACTACTTTCTCGCGCCGCCCGCCAGACGGGCCGAATGGGTCTTCTGTTTCCAGCAGTTGCCCTCATGGCGGTGTTCCTCGTAGGTCCCATTGCATATTCGGTGTATGGGTCTTTGACCAATGCCGCCCTCTCGGGCTACAAAGCAGCAAATCCTGAATTTGTTGGCCTCGAGAACTACGCGGATCTGCTAACCAGCGGAGCATTCTGGAAAGCGGTCCTGCTGACGATCATCTTCGTCGTCGCCTCGGCTGTGATCGGCCAAAATGTTTTAGGTTTGGCTCTTGCCATGCTCATGAGCAAAGCCCCCAAGATTCTCTCCACCCTGGTTGGTGGCGTCGTTGTCATCGCCTGGGTTATGCCCGAGATCGTCGCAGCCTTCGCGCTCTACGCCTTCTTCTCCACCGACGGAACGCTGAACACGCTGCTGAGCTACATCGGCCTTGGCGGAACAACCTGGCTGCTGACCTTCCCGATGTTCTCTGTGATCATGGCGAATATCTGGCGCGGAACAGCCTTCTCGATGATGGTCTACTCCGCTGCATTGGCCGAGGTTCCGCCTGAGATTCAAGAAGCAGCGAAGGTCGATGGTGCCCGAGGGTGGCAGCGATTCTGCTTCGTGACCCTGCCAATGATCAAGGGGTCTATCTCAACCAACCTCCTGTTGACAACCCTTCAGACCCTGGGCGTCTTCACCCTTCTCTGGGTTATGACGGGTGGCGGCCCGGGTACTCAATCCACGACCCTCCCGGTCATGGCTTACCAAGAAGCCTTTAAGAACTCCCTGATTGGCTACGGAACGGCTATCGCGACCGTCACTATTGTTCTGGGAGCGCTCTTTGCTCTGGTCTACATCCGCGCTCTCAAGCCGGAGGTGGACTAATGGCTACGCAGCGCAAAGAAATCCCCTCCGTCGCAAATCCGCGAGAAAAGACCGTCCGTCTGATTTCGAGCACCATCCTTGCCCTGATCGGCATCTCCTTTGTCGTTCCACTGGCCTGGGTTCTCTTCGCATCTTTCAATCCGACAGCGACGGTGTCCTTAAGCGTCCCCGAGCACTTCACGACCTCGAATTACTCGGATATCGCGACATTTGATCGAACCTGGCTTCCTCTGTGGAATTCTGCGCTCCTCTCCTTTGGTACGGCCATTTTGACCGTGTTCGTAGGCGCGCTCGCTGCTTATCCGCTTTCTCGCTACAAGAGCCGTTTCGCGCGCGGATTCATGTACACGATCCTGTTCGGAACCTGCCTTCCCATCACGGCGCTCATGGTTCCCGTGTATTCGCTCTTTGTCAGCATGGATTTGATCGATTCAATCCCTGGGATTATCTGCTTCATGACCGCAACCTCCCTGCCCATGGCAGTGTGGATGCTCAAAAACTTCATGGACTCTGTCCCCGTATCCCTCGAAGAAGCGGCCTGGGTCGACGGTGCCAGCGCGCTCAAAGCATTGCGCACCATCGTCTTACCGCTGATGAAGCCGGGCCTCTTGGTGGTCTTCATCTTCATCTTCACCGCGACCTGGGGGAACTTCTTCGTCCCCTTCATCCTCACGACCGACCCGGACATTCAGCCCGCAGCCGTCGCCATCTACCAATTCTTTGGGACACACGGCGCGGTCGTCTACGGAAAACTGGCCGCATTCGCTGTGATCTACTCCAGCCCGGCGTTAATCCTCTACGCGATCATGCAAAAGGTTTCGGGAGGAAGCTTCGCTTTAGCTGGAGCTGTGAAGGGATAGGCCTCCCCTCCAAGGCCTCCCTTCTTCCTCACTCCCGAGGAAGTGTGATGCGCCTGGTTGTCGAATCTTCGGCAACCAGGCCATCGCTGATCAGTGCCTCAATGACCCGAGGCGCCTGCTCGGGATCCGCGCCCTCCAAGCGCGCCGCGGCCACGGCCTCGTCAATGGAGATTCCCTCGGGAGAGCGCCGCAGTGCCGCCATTACCCGGCCGCGGGCCTGGCGATCCGTCCCCTTCCAACTTTGCCCACGAGGCCGCACCTCGGCAGGCGGGAAACCGGCCTTTGCCCATGCGCAGTCCTTGCGCAGTGGACAATCCTCGCACTTGGGGGAACGCTGCGTGCACACGAGCGCCCCGAACTCCATGATCGCCACATTCCAACGGGCGCAATCCACGCCCTTTTCGGGCAACCAGTCAACTGCGGCCGCGAACTCGGCGCGCGAAGGTGCACTGCGCCGAGCAAACTCCACCCCGTCACGCACGCGTGCAAAAACTCGGCGAATATTCGTATCCAACACGGGAATGCGCTCGTGGAATTGGAAGGAGGCAAGAGCGCTCGCGGTGTAGGGGCCGATCCCAGGCAAGGCCAGCAGGGCCTCGTAGCTATCGGGAACTTCGCCACTC
>USHU01000133.1 GCA_900554605.1 uncultured Actinomyces sp. | reverse complement strand
TGGAATTCGCGAACCATTGTGGGGAAGGGGTGCGGACCGGCCGCGGTTCCCAACAGGTAGTGCGAGGTCTTAAAGGTTGCTGTCCAGTCGCGCAGGGCCTCGTTGACGGCGTCCTTGAGGGTGCCGCTGCCGGCAGTGACCGGGACGACGGTGGCGCCCATGAGTTCCATGCGTTCAACGTTGGGCGCTTGTCGAACAACGTCAACCGCGCCCATGTAGATCGTGCATTCCAATCCCAAAAGCGCACATACCATTGCGGTTGCGGTCCCGTGTTGGCCTGCTCCGGTTTCGGCGATGATGCGTGTCTTTCCCATGCGCTTGGCAAGCAATGCCTGGCCGAGGACTTGGTTGCCCTTGTGTGCGCCTCCGTGGACGAGGTCTTCTCGCTTGAGGAAGATCCGTGCTGCTCCGCCGGACAGGTTACGCAGTTCCGTGACCGGAGTGGGGCGGCCAAGGAAGTGACGCAACAGAGTGTTGATCTCGTCGATGAAGCTCGGATCATCGATCGCTTCGATGAAGGCTTCTTCGAGCTGGTCGAGCGCCGGGATGAGGAGTTCGGGGACGTACTGTCCGCCGAAATCTCCGAAGTAGGGGGAAAGCTTGGTTGGGTGTTCTCCCGAGGCCGTGGCCGCGCGATCGCCAGCGCCGAGGCGTTCGCTTGAGTACGGTTCCCATGACGTTGAGCGTGCCTGGGCTTCGTAGTATGCCTGGCCGGCGCTTGGAACGCCGCCCGTGATCTCCCACGCGGCGTGAGCGGGATCGCCAGAACCAGAAAGGTGAGAACCAACCAGCAGGGCATCAACGTAAGGGGCAAGATCTTCAACGTCGCTGCGAGAATTCACACCCGACTCGCCAACAACGACCGCCCCAGCGGGAGCTAGGGGAGCAAGCGCGCGAGTACGAGCCTTATCAATAGTGAGCGTGCGCAGATCCCGGTTGTTGATACCAATAATTCGCGCGCCCAATAGCTGTGCGCGACGCATATCGTCTTCGGTGTCGACCTCGGTGAGTACATCCATTCCCAAGCGAAGCGCGGCTAAAGAAAGTTCGCGATAGGCCTCGTCATCAAGAACGCTCAGCATGAGCAAGATGGCGTCTGCGCCGTGCACGCGCGCCGCGGTGATCTGGATCGGATCGATGACGAAGTCCTTGCACAAGACCGGCTGAGTGGCCTCGGCGCGCACCTCGTCGATGTCCTCAAAGCGACCGTTGAAACGATCGGGCTCGGTCAGTACGCTGATCGCCGCAGCGTAGGGAGCATAGGCGCGAGCCAGGAGGCGCGGAGAATATGTCCCCTCGATGATTGTCCCCAGGGTCGGGGAAGCAGACTTGCACTCCATGATGATTGCGGGACCGGTGGCGCGCGACGCGATGCCGTTTTCACCCGGGGTACGGGTTCGGAGGGCATCTTCGAAAGAGCGCTCGGATCGAGGCAGAGTCAGGGGATCAATGTCCCCGTAGGCCTCGTAGAGTTCGGGAAGGCGCGTGCGTCGCGCTGCGACCAAGGAATCAAGGACTGTTCCCGTGGCGCGCAGGCGCTGTGAGATCGGGGAGAAAGTGTGCTGGCTCATTGTTGCTCCTGCGTCTTCAATTCTTGTGCGGTTGAAGCAATCGTCTGAAGGTGCTCGGCAACTGCGCCGCTGGCGAGCTGGGCGAGCGCAGCGGTGGTTCCTTCAACCAAGGAGGGAGCCTTTCCGGCCAGATAGAGCATGGCTCCCGTCGTTGCGGCAATCGCGTCGCGCTGAGCAGCAACGCCCGAACCGTTGAAAATATCAGTGATGAGGCGAAGATTATCGCTCGCATCTCCACCAATCAGATCCGACAAGGGCGCCGGAGTGATCCCCAGTTCTTCGGGGGTGCAAGTGAAGGCGGAGATCCCCTCACGAGTGATTTCACGGACTTCAGTTTGCCCGTGGACGGCGAACTCGTCGGTCCCACTTCCATGGACAACCAGAGCATGTTCGAGTCCAAGGGAAGCCAGAGCCTGCGCGACATCGTCGAGGAGTTCGCGCTTGCCCACGCCGAGTACCTGATAGGACAGGTGGGCGGGGTTCACCAAGGGGCCGATGAGATTAAAGGTCGTCGGGTTCTTGAGCGCTGCACGCACCGGGGCGACGAAACGCATTGCCGGGTGGTACTTCTGTGCGAAGAGGAAACAAAAGCCTGTGCGCTCAAGGAGCTGCGCTGAAGACGTGGGGGAGAGGTCCAGGGGAATTCCCGCAGCCTCGATGAGGTCGGCTGCTCCCGCCTTCGAGGACACTGCACGGTTACCGTGCTTGGCGACACTCAATCCCATGGATGCTGCGACGAAGGCCGAGGCCGTGGAGACGTTGATCGTGCCCACGCCGTCACCGCCCGTGCCCACCACGTCGATAATGCCGGTGGCGTCGGTGGTCAAGCTCTGCGCTGCTTGTCGGAAGGCCTCGACGGCACCCGCGATTTCGCTGGGCTGCTCACCACGGGCGTGAAGCGCCCCCAAGAACGCTGCGATTTCAATATCACTGAGCTCGCCGCGTGACATCTGCTCGAATACGCTTCGAGCCTGTTCTTGGTCCAAAACAGCACCATTGAGCGCGTGGTGCAGGTAAGACTCACTCATGAGAACTCCTTGAAATCGAGGGGGAAAGTGTCAAATCAGCCAAAAGTCCGCGCAAAAGGAGCGGTCCGGCGGGGGTCAGAATAGATTCGGGGTGGAATTGCAGGCCGATGCACGGAGCACTGCGGTGACGCGCGGCCATGACGATTCCATCGTGGGTATGAGCCAGTGAAATCAAAGATTCGGGAAGGCTCCTGGTTCCCAGAGAGTGATAGCGGGCAATCGAGATGTAGCCGTGCGTGGCATCATCGCCGGGGCGGGGCGCTTCAGCAATAGCAGAAAACGACGGATCTTCGATCCCGGCCTCGGTCAGTTCAACGCGGTCAGTGCGCCCGTGGGTTGCGCCAACCGGCGCGACGACTCCGCCACAGGCCTCGACCATTGCCTGGAATCCCAAGCAAATGCCCAGGGTTGGGATTTTCTCTTGCAGAGCCACGTCTAGAATTGCCATCATGTGGCCGGCCTGGCGCGGGTGTCCCGGTCCGGGGGAGAGGATCAAAAGCGGGCGTTCGCCCGCAGCGCGTTCTGCGGCTGTCGGCTCAAGAGCATCACGCAGCGTGCCTACAGGAGTTGTATTGCGGAAGACCTGTACTCCGGCCTCGCGAGCCGTCAGGTCAACCAAGTTGTAGACGAAAGAATCGCGGTTATCGACGAAAATGACGCGCACTTTAGAACTCACCTTCTTCTGCACTCGTGGCAATCACCAGCGGACGGTGTGCCGAGGCAGCTAGAGCGCGCAAAACTGCGCTTGCCTTGTGGACGGTTTCTTCGGCCTCGCGAGCAGGGACGGAATCTGCAACAACACCGGCGCCGGCCTGCACGATCGCGTGTCCGTCTTTGACGAAAGCCGAACGGATGACGATGCAGGTATCGAGTTCGCCGTCGCCGCGAAGATACCCGACTGCCCCGCCGTAAGAACCTCGCCTCAGTCCTTCGTAGGTGCGAATAAGCTCAGCAGCGCGAAGCTTGGGGGCACCGGTTAGCGTTCCCATGGTCATGGACGCACGGAAAGCATCGAGGGGATGAAGATCCTCGGCCAAGGTGCCGCTCACTTCGGAAACCAAATGCATGACGCGCGAGTATCGGTCCACGCGCAGAAGCTGTTCAACCCTACGGCTCCCGCGCTTGGAAACTCGGGCAACGTCATTTCGTGCGAGATCGACCAACATGACGTGCTCTGCGACTTCTTTTGCGTCCGATCGAAGTTCAAGTTCCAGTCGGATGTCGAGTTCGTGATCGATGCTGCCATCGGGAGCGAAACCACGCGGACGTGTGCCTGCGATTGGGCGAATGGCGACGGTGTGGGTCTTTGCCGAATGCAGGAGCGAGGACTCGGGGGAAGCTCCGAAAAGTTCGAAGTCTTCAGTCCCGATG
>USHU01000132.1 GCA_900554605.1 uncultured Actinomyces sp. | reverse complement strand
CCTATTTTGGGAAAGAAGCGCAACGAGCACAGCAGTTCCAACGCCTGCAAGCGTTCCGCCCAGCACCAGCGATCCCGAGCATACAAAGGCGATCGCGAGCCCAGGGAAAACTGAGTGAGCGACGGCATCTCCAATGAAAGACATCCCGCGTAAAACAACATGACAGCCAACAATGGCGCACACACAGGCAGCAACGCATGTAACAAGCACTGCACGCGGCAAGAACGCCAAGGCGGGGTTCATTAAGTCGTTCAGAAAATCGATAATGCTCAACACTCACATCACCCCGAGGACTTTCAGCAAGGGATTCGAGGGACGAATATCAAAGGTGCGCATCCACACCTCGGGATCTTGAATCTCCTCCGGTTTTCCAGAGGCAATAACCGTCGAATTCAGTAGGAAAAGCCGGTCGCAAGCATCGATTGCCCCAAGAATGTCGTGGGTTGTCATGACAATGGCACAACCGCTGCGTGCAAGCCCTTGAAAGACATCGATGAGGCTTTCTTGGGTGGGCATATCGAGGCCGGTGAAGGGTTCATCCAGCAATAGCAGCTTTGGACGTAAAGCAAGAGCCCTGGCAACCAGCACACGCTGACGCTGACCACCCGATAGCTCACCAATGACTCGCTCTCCCAGCTGTGCCAAACCAACCTGATGCAGCGCTTCTTCAACCGCGCGATGGTCGTCGATCTTAGCCCTACGCCCCCATCCAATCCGGCGGGCAAGCGCACTGAGGACAGCTTGGCGGATCGTCATCGGGAAATCCCATGCAAACTCATGACGCTGCGGAACGTAGCCGACTGCGCGGGGCTGCAGCGGCGCACCCATTGAGGTAACGTGCCTCGAGCGAGAGGGGATCGCGCCAAGAATTGCACGTAAAAGAGTCGTTTTTCCGGCACCATTGGGACCAATGAGCGCGCAAAACTCTCCGGGAGCAACAGTAAGCGAGACCGATTTCAGTACCTCGCGCCCAGGGAAGGACACGTCAAGGTCGCAAATGTCAAGGGCCGTCACAAGGTTCTCATCGTCCATCAGACGCTGTCCTCCGACCCGAAGTCACGGCGAACTTCCTCGCGCGCTTCTTCAATCTGCTTTCGAGACTTCTTTGTCCGATGTGCGACGACGATAAAAGCAATCACACCCAAAGCAAGGCAGATCCCGCCGTAGATGAAGAACTCTCCGTTTCCCCCGTGCTGGCGTGCTTCCTCGTGTTTGTCGGGTTGCTTGCTGGCCTTTGACGAGGCCGCGAGCGCAGTGGTCGTGAGCGCGCGGGCTTCTTCAATCTTGGCCTCGTCGCCAACAACGAATCGGAGAGTATCCGAAACACATTGCGGTGTCTCTTTGTCCCCAAAGCACCAGCGCACGCTAAGCGCGTAAGCCCCCGGAGCAGAGAACGCCCAATTTGCGTGAACATGTGTGTTTGCCTCGACCCAGATGTCTGATTGAGAGGAAGCAGTAGAGTCGTACAAGACTGTCGGCGTCCCGAAGGCTCCATCTTGTAGGAAAAGCCATGCTTGGCCTGGGCCCTGAAGATTCCCTAGGGTCATCGTTGCTCCACTGCCCATGACCTTAATGAGTTCGGGGTCTTGAGTGTTCCATCCCAGCCAAACAACACGAGGGTTTTGAGTCTGGGGAATCACCCAGTACGACTCACCTTCACGCGCATGCAGGAATGAATAACTCGGGTCGGAGGGGACTTGGAGCTTTCCCAAATTCGTCACGCGAAATACAAGGCTGTCGAGCGGACGCCAAAGCGGGGTCTCACCGGAGTCGTCACGTGCCAGAATCTCCGGTTTCGATTCGACGATCTTTGGTCCTAAGTCAACGTGACCGCGTTCGATAACGGCTTCTTCTCGAACGACCTGTTCTGAAGAGTCCACATGTTGGGTTAAAGAGTCATCGCTGCGCGCCGGCAGCGAGACTCCAACACTCAGAGCAATGCCGACAAGAATCGCCATTAAGCCCTGTGTCGAACGCGCATGGCCCGCACTGTTCATCATGAATGAGCCTTTCCTAAACACTGAGACAAAGAATGGGCGTTCGCCCGCATCATCTCGATATACGTTGGAGCTTGCCCGTCCAAGGTGTCTCCATAAAGTCCGCAGACCTGAACGCCGCTTTCTTCGGCAACCTGAGCAATAACGGGGTGACGGCTGCGTTTTTGCGGTTCCAAGAAGACCGCCGTTATTTTCATGTTCTTCAAGGTCTGTGCAACGCGTTTGCGGTCTGCAATTGAGGCTTCGCTTCCGTCTTGAGCACTCAGGTAACCAGCGATTTCAAAGTTGTATGCGCGCGCCAGATAGGCATAGGCATCGTGAGTGGTGACGAGTTTCCTATTAATCGGATCGATTCCCGCAATGGCCTGTGCGACCTCATGGTCGACCTCGTCAAGCTTCGCAATGTACGCCGAGGCATTGGCTGCGTATTGCGCACTATGCTCCGGGTCGCGCGTTGATAGTGCATTCTCAATAACTCGCACATAGGCCTGCGCGTTATGAATGTCGTGCCAGGCATGTGGATCGATGTCGCCGTGGACGTGTTTGCCCAGCACTGCTTGGGGCAGAACATAGGCCTGGCCATCCCCCGATCCGATGAATTCCCATCCCCTGCCTTTGGGAATTTCACGCAAGGTGCGTGAAGGAACATCGATCAGCACTCGCTTAAGGTCAAGGGAAGCAAGGGGGGAAGGAAGCCCGTTGCCCGCCTCGGGTGCCTCCACTAGTGGTGCGCCCTCAGGGACTCCACCGTCTTTTTCTCGGTCAACCATCAGGGTTAATGCGCCTGACTTCAGGTCCACGGTGATGTCACTGTGGCCTCGTCGGAGAAGAAATAGCCCACGTTCGCGCGCAACTTCTTCTGAATCGATCCCCACGGCGAAGGTCACGTGGGACGGGGGAAGCTCGACGGGTTCAGCGTCAGGGGTCACGCGCACGCGCGCTCGCAGATGCAGCGTGTAGATACCGGGCTGAGTAAAAACCCAACTCATATGTTGGTGCGCGCCAACGGGCAGAATTGAGGTATCTGTTTCCCAATGATTCCCACTATCAACACCATCGCGCGAAGCAAAAGCGATTTCGGGACTTCCGAAACTTGTCGTGATGTAGGCGCAGGCATGTCCTGGCCCCTCGACGCCAGTGACCGAGAGTTCAACCTGAGACGAGCGCTTTGCCCCGATCTGGCTTCCATCACCGTAAACTCGCATTCCAAGCCACGGGGTATCAAGGGAGCGATCTTCTACAAGGGGAATCAAGGTGCCGCCAAACTTTGCGCTTTCTTCTGCAAGGGACAGCGAGAGAGCATCTTTGGGAAGATTCGCATCGAGCGCGCGGATCACCGAATGATCCTCCAGCATCAGGTAGTTTGTGACCGCAATATCCGCGTAAGCAATATCACGAATACCTCTTAGACTCAGTTCCCACGAGTGCGGATCGGCGCCGTTGGGAATGAGTTGATGAACATCGACGTAATCCCCGCCCACATTTCGTGCAAAATCAGCAAAGATGCCCGTTGTTGCAACGATGCTCACACGGTGCGACGAAGCATCACTATGCGGCGCGCACCCTCCAACTGCGCCAGCAAGAACGCACGTAGCAATAGCTGATACGAGGCGTGCAAATTTCACTGTCTCACCCGCACATGCGTTGAGGTGGCAATGCATCCGCATCCGATCAGCAAAGCCGCGAGGATCATCGGGGCAAGCTCCACGAAACCTGCGCCCGTTGATGCCAGAGTGCAGGGCTGTCCTGAGGCCGTACGTCCGACGATTGCGTAAACCATCGGGCGCCCGTGTTCTCCAGTTCCACCGGCGGCAACTAAGGATCCAGCAGATCCGCTTCCGCTTCCACGCAGGTTTTCGCCGCGAGGCGTGACATTCATGGCGATCGTGAGCTGATAGGAGCCTGGCTCAGTAAAGACCCAGTTCTGGTGGGCATGAGTATTCGCAGGCAGGGTATAGCTCGTTCCTGCGCCGTCGAAAACGTGAGTGCCGA
>USHU01000131.1 GCA_900554605.1 uncultured Actinomyces sp. | reverse complement strand
GGTCCTGAGTTTGCGCAAGGTTGCGCAGAGAAAGTGGTCGCTGGTGTGTGCAGGGGTGCTGGGCCAGACGCGGGAGCGACTGTCGGGGCTTGTGGTGTATACGGTGACGTGGGCATCGCGCTAGTGCTCTCCACAACCATCACATTGCCGTTGGTGAGCACGATATTGGCAGGGGAGTGCAGACGAGCCATAGCTGTTTGCCGTTTACGCCATGCAAGAACGGCAATGATGATGGCAAACACAATATAAATTGCGTGTTCGATGGTTGGATCATCTGCAAGGTTGGGTGCAACCTCTTCTGCGAGTTTCAGGGCGAAGTTCAGCATGAGGATCAGGCTTGATACGACCACAATCGGGAAACTGACAATCGCGTAGATGCGTTGAGAGACCGAGTACAGCAGGTGATTGAGCTTGTGATAGGCGAATCCAACAATAACCATCGCGAGAACTGCCCAAATGAAGTGTGCCTTTTCTGAGGATGTCAGCCAGCCCATGTGATCCGCCGTGAAAATGCCGGAAAGCCCTATGACAAGCAGATAGTCGGGGGAGAAGAGCATCCACAGAAGCATTCCCATGTAGAAGAAGATCACGACGATGAATAAGAGCACGAGCAAAAGAGCGACCAACACCATGGTGTCACCGTAACAATGTGAAATTTGTGCTAGCTGGTACATTCCTGAACGTCGTCGACAGGCTCTGCTTTGCCATTCAGTGCATTCCGTCACCAGATGTTGAGAGGCTTTGCTGCTCGGGTTGCGGGGTGTACAGGGACGGTCAAAATGTGACGAGCGGCATTTTTATAGAGCCAATGTCATAGATGCGCCCGCCTGCACTTATGTGCAGATAGGGTTGCACATAAGTGCAGGCACTGATGATGCTCGTGGGCAATTTTGATCGAAGTATTTCTGACCTGCGAAGATGCCCTAAATAACAGGGTGTCACCTTGAGAAATAAGGTCCAATTCTGTGTCCTACTACACACATAACCGGGTGACACGAAAAATGACGCGTTTCATAATTAACAACGGAGATCGGACATTGATTGGTCCGATTTTTGATTTTGTCCACCCTCGACAAGGAAGTCAGTGAACTGACTATGGAACGTCGCATTTTTGCACACCGCGGTCTGAACCGTGTCGCACCCGAGAACACTCTTGCAGCTTTCGAAAAGACTGCAGACGCTGGACTCACCTGGATTGAGACTGACGTCGACATCCTGGGCGATGGCACTCCGATCGTCATCCATGACACGTCATTGGATCGCACCACGAATCGCCGTGGCTCCTACTACGGCTTGGAGAAGTCCGACCTTGCATCGATCGATGCAGGCGCATGGTTCTCTCCCGAGTTCGCCGGGCAGCCCCTGCCGACTCTTGAGCAGCTCATCGAGCTCCTTAACCGTCGTGGTCTGAATGCGAACATTGAGATTAAGTCGAACGAGGCAGGCGGTGCCATGTCGATGCGTCTCATCGATTCCATCCTCGATGCACTGACCGGGCTGGATCCCGAGCGTGAAGTTTTCTTCTCCTCCTTCAACCACGTGCTGTTGGCGAAGATCAAGGAACGCGCTCCCCAGTACGAGGTCGGCTGCCTCTACGAGACGGTTGCCCTCTACGATGACTGGAAGTCCATGCTTGAGCTTGTCGGCGCATCGTACATTCACCCCGAGGATCGCGGTCTGACCAAGTCCAAGGTCGAGGCATTCCGCGAGGCGGGCTTCGGAGTGAACGTGTGGACTGTGAATTCAATTGATCGAGCACACGAGCTCTTCAATTGGGGCGCAACCGGTGTCTTCACCGATGTTGCAGACTCTTTTGCCCATCTTCAGTGAGTAAAACTCGAAAGGTAAATTGAACATCATGTCGGAAACCTCAGTAGGCACAAAGTCGCGCCTTCCTAAGTTCATGCAGAAGGGCCGCATCGGCGGCTTCCTCACTGTCGTGTTGACCGGCCAGCTGGTCTACGTCTCCTTCGAGGCGTTCAAGGGATCTCTGCTGATCCCTGTGACCAATGCTCTTGGCATCACGGTCGCCGACTTCGGTACCATCATGGGCTGGCTCGGCATCGCCATGTTCATGTACGTGCCCGCCGGCTGGGTGAACAACCGTTTCCCCATCCGTAACATTCTGATCGCCTTCGCCTCTTGGCGACTGCTGACCTTCCTGTTCCTGTGGCTCTCCCCGGTCTTGGGCTACCACCTGAACATTAAGATGCTTGTTGGCATTGCAATTACGTGGGCAATTTGGGACGCCATCGGTTGGCCCGCCGTCGTCAACGGCGTTTCCTTCATGGCATCTGACTCTGACTCCAAGGGTCGTGGCCTCGCAATGGGCCTTCTCGAGTCGATCCGCCGTGGCGTTGAGTTCTGCATGAACCTGATCGTCATCGGCTGCATGGCCATTTTCCCGACCCACGCAAACGGCATCATGATCGGCTTCGGTCTTGCTTACTCGCTGCTGCTGATCCCGAACATCATCGCCATCCTGCGCTTCGTTCCCGCCAACGCTGTTGCCGAGTCCGAAGGCCACTCCAAGAACACCGCGGCTCTCATGGGTCTGCTCAAGGTTCTGGCACAGCCCGGTGTTTGGTTCGCAGGTATCGCCGGCATGTGTGTGTACTGGTGCTACGTCAACCTGATCTACTCCTCGGCTCCTTACCTGAAGCTGGTCTTCCACGCATCTGACGCTGCCTCTGGTGCATTCGGTATCTTCTCGACCGGTTTCGTTGGCATCATCGCCGGCCTCGTTGCAGGTATGCTCGCTGACTACGTCTTCAAGTCCTCGACCACCATGGTTGCAGTCGCTCTGACCGTTATCGCCATCGGCGTTGGTCTGGTCTACCTGCTGCCCGCATCCGACTCGATGATGTGGCCTGCAATGATCCTGCTGGTCGTCATGGCATTCGGTGTCTTCCTTGGTAAGTCCGTGCTGCTTGCTCCTATCGCCGAGCTGCACCTGCCCGAGGAAATCAACGGCTCCGCAATGTCGGTCGGTTCCTTCCTGGTCTACGCTTCCATCCTTTGGGGCAACCCGACCACCGCTGGAATCATCACCGCCCACGAGGCCAACCCCTACGATGGCTACCGCATCATCTTCCTGATCACGCTCTGCGTGGCACTCGTTGGTGCTGCTTGCGCCTACGCACTGGTGTTCTCGAACCGTCGCAAGAAGGCTCTGATCGCTGAGGTTGAGTGATCCTTTCACGGATACTCTCCACTGAATCCAAACCAGTTGGCCTCTCGAGGCTGAACTGACTGAGGCGGGTCCTCATCGTCCCAGGTACTTCGGTACCGAACCTAGACGATGAGGACCCGCCTTTTACATGTCCTCAAGCCCTTGCTTCCCCGTCACCACTCTCAACTTCTCCGGCCCGTCTTTGTCCACGCCTCGGCGTGATTGTGGAACAATAAGACCAGATCGCATCTATTCATTCATCAACACACATCTGCCGGCTGGGCATGAGGGGTTGGAGGCTTCATGGCTCTCTTTGAATTCGACGAGGGGCGTTTGATCCCCGCCCAATTCGGCCGCTCTGTTTCCGGTGGTCTTACCCCCGAAGTTGTTGACGCTGTCTGCAATCAGGTCCTCGAGATTGTTTCGCGTCCTCTATTTCCTATTACCTGGCGTGATATTTCGCCCTTCGAAGCACCGGCTTTCATCGACGAAAGCTCTCCTGAAAACGAGGCTCCGCGCCTGACCGCCTTGGATCCTTCCGGCCAGGTTGTCTCTGTTGAAATTCTTGACTTTCTGGACTCCGATACTCTGATTCAATCCCTTTCGCGCCTCGCGGGCACTGCCGCCTTGTCGTGGTCTGATTTGGCCCGTGAGTATCCCGGTGGCGTTGCGGCTTTCAAGTCTGGATGGCTGCATTTCCGCGATTCCATGCCTCCCTCGCCCGGTGCCGGCCCGCGCCTCGTCATGGTTGTTGGCAGCATCGACCCGGCCGTGCGTCCCGCTCTCGAAGTCCTTGCTGCCTCAGGCGTTGAGGTCCACGAGATG
>USHU01000130.1 GCA_900554605.1 uncultured Actinomyces sp. | reverse complement strand
GACCCCGACGTCAAGAACAAGCGCGCCAGGTCGC
This sequence comes from uncultured Actinomyces sp., assembly GCA_900554605.1. Classification (GTDB taxonomy): domain Bacteria; phylum Actinomycetota; class Actinomycetes; order Actinomycetales; family Actinomycetaceae; genus Pauljensenia. The sequence continues at coordinate 4,002 of USHU01000130.1, read as the reverse complement.
ACCATCTCAGGAGTAACAAGCCCCGCATAGCCTGTGGCTGCGACAACAACATCCGCAGCTCGAGTATGCATCGCCAAATCGCGGGTTCCCGTATGACAGATAGTCACCGTTGCATTGACATCCTTGCGTGTGAGCAAAAGCCCGATTGATCGCCCAACCGTAACACCTCGCCCCACAACGCATACATCCGCACCATTGAGATCGATCCCATTGCGCTCGATCAATTCGATGACAGCGCGCGGCGTGCATGGCAGAGGAGAGGTAATAGCTTCGCTCCCCCGCAACACAAGTCGCCCAAGATTTGTCGGGTGCAGACCATCGGCGTCCTTATCCGGATCAATCGCCTCGAGAATTCGATTCGTATCAACGCCACTAGGAAGTGGCAGCTGAACAATGAAACCCGTGCAAGCAGGATCAGCGTTCAGCCTTTCAACTGCCGCAAGGATTTCCTCCTGCGAAGCCTCGGCAGGCAAATCGACGCGAATCGATTCAATACCCACTTCCGCGCAGTCACGATGCTTACCGGCCACGTAGGCGAGCGAACCGGGATCTTCCCCTACTAAGACGGTACCAAGGCCAGGGACTACTCCCTTTTCACGCAGGGCCTGAACTCGGCCTCGAAGCTCATCTTTGATCTGAGTCGCGCACGCCGTGCCGTCCAGAACGCGAGCATCACCTTCCCACGGAGCTCTCATTGGTTGAGCCCCGCGTACAGGGGGTGAGCCTCTGTGAGAGCGCGCACACGTGCACGCAATCCATCGACATCGACACTTCCGCTTGCGCCCTGAATGAGAGCCGTCGCGATAATGTCGCCAACCTCTTCGAAATCAGCAACGCTGAAACCGCGCGTTGCCAGCGCAGGGGTTCCAATGCGAAGACCCGAGGTCACCCTTGGGGGACGCGGATCGAAAGGCACCGCATTGCGATTGACCGTGATACCAACCTCGTGGAGCAGATCTTCGGCCTGTTGGCCATCCAATGAGGAGTTCACCAAGTCCACCAAGACGAGGTGGACGTCGGTACCACCCGTGACGAGGCGAATTCCCGCGCCTTGAGCATCGGGTGCCAAGAGACGCTGAGCAATTGCCTGCGCACCGTCAAGGGTTCGTTGCTGACGATCCTTGAATTCCTCGGTCTGAGCGACCTTCATGGAAATCGCTTTCGCTGCGACGACATGCATCAGCGGACCGCCCTGCTGACCGGGGAAGACCGCACTGTCAAGCTTCTTACCCCACTGTTCACCGCGCGAGGACAGAATCATTCCCGAACGAGGCCCGCCCAAAGTCTTGTGGACGGTCGTGGTGACGATATCGGCATGAGGAACCGGGGAGGGATGCAAGCCTGCAGCAACCAGGCCAGCGAAGTGTGCCATGTCGACCCACAGCGCCGCATCGACCTCGTCTGCAATTTCGCGGAACGCAGCAAAGTCAAGGTGACGAGGGTAGGCCGACCATCCCGCGATCAGCACGCGGGGACGCTCACGAAGCGCCGCCTCGCGAACCTGCTCAGGCTCAATGCGCATGGTTTGCGGATCAACCTCGTAACCAACAGCGTGGTAGTTCTTACCCGAGAAGTTGATGCGCATGCCGTGAGTGAGGTGGCCGCCATGGGCAAGGGAAAGCCCGAGGAGAGTATCGCCGACGTTTGCCATTGCCATGAGAGCGGCCGCGTTCGCCTGCGCACCCGAGTGAGGCTGGACGTTAACGTAGTCCGCGCCGGTAAAAACTTCCTTCGCGCGCGAAATCGCAAGAGACTCCGCAACATCGACGAACTCGCATCCACCGTAGTAGCGACGACCGGGGTATCCCTCGGCGTACTTGTTGGTCAGGACAGATCCCTGCGCTTCAAGAACCGCACGCGGAACAAAGTTTTCCGAGGCGATCATTTCGAGCGTGTTCTGCTGGCGTTCCAGTTCCTGATCCAGAACCGCTTGAATTTCAGGGTCGAGTTGGCGCAGTGGCAAATCGTTGAGCGTATCCATCTTCAGTCCTTCTGCAAGTCCGGGGGCCACGCGTGCCCGGCGAATTTGGAACAACCTTACCCCACAGCGCCAATTTGGCAAGATCACGCCCAAAAATAACATGCATAGTGCGTACTGAGCGCTTTGAGAAGCACAGGCGCGACGCCTCCTCGGGAACAAAGGCCTACCTAACTTCCACAAATTGCGATAACCTTTATCAAAGTTCGGTCGTACGAACTTTGATAAAGATATAAGTAGACATCACCCCAATGAAGAGGAACTTCAATGTCCACCGCTTACTCGCATTCATTTCTAGCCGCCGCAGCGGTCTGCCTACTGGGCGCAACTTCTCTCGCCTCGTGCTCAACTGCGTCTTCACAGTCAGACGCCCCCTCACTCACCTTCGTTGCAAGCACCACCCAGATCTGCGACTACGTCACCCAAATTGCGCAGCAGCCCTCGGCTCAAAACTCCATATCGCTCGATAAAACTGATGCCTCGGGAGCGCAATCCCATATTGGGGCCCCCGCTGAGAAAGCCAGCGCAAAAGTGCAGCTCACGTGCCTGCTTGCCCCAAATGCCTCGGCACACGAGCACGAAATGACTCCCCAGCAACTGCAAGCACTTGCTCACGCGAAAGTCCTGCTCGTCTCGGGCGTCGACCTCGAGCATTTCCTGGATCAGGCCGTGAGCGCCTCTGGGTTCAAAGGAACGATGGGAGTGACCTCAGGAGTCCTTACCGCCGCCGACCTCAAGGATCCCCAGGGCCAAGAACAGCGCGACAAACAACTCCCCTACATGGTTTCCCGCGGCACGCACACTGTCGAGGCGGCACCCTGGCCTTTCCCGCCAGAAGAAGGAGAAAGCGAGCCTGAGTTCGCCTACGATCCTCACGTCTGGACCTCTCCAGCGAACGCAGCCCTGCAGGTCCGCAACATCGGTGAATTCCTCTCGGCGGCGGACCCCGATCACGCCGAGGCATACAGCACGGCAACCGAAGAATACGCAAAGCGTATCGATTCACTCGATGCGTGGGCGAAGGCCAGCTTTGACAGCGTTCCTGCTGACAAGCGCGTCCTTTTTAGCTCCCACGATGCCTTCGGTTACCTGTCGAAACGCTACGGCATCCGTTTCATCGGGGCGGCGCTGTCTGATTTCAACGAACAGCAGGATGCAACCGCTGAGCACATCGCACAGGCAAGCGAGGAAGTGAAGAAATCCGGAGCGAGCGCAATCTTCGCCGAGAATTCCAATAACTCAAAGTCGATCGAGACGATTGCACGCGCAGCGGGAGTCAAGGCCATCATCGGCGACGACGCACTCTACGGAGATTCCCTTGGCCCTGTGGGGAGCGAAGGAGAAACCTACATCGGGTCAATCATCCACAACGTCACGACCATGACAAAAGCCTGGGAGGGAACGCCTGCTCCCCTACCTTCAGAACTCACTCATTAGGCGAGCATGATGAACGCAGACGCTCATATGTTTTCGGAGCCTGACGAGGGCCGCGATGCTGGCGCCACTGTCTTCTCAGCCAAAAACGCCAGCATCGGCTACTCCCAGACACCGGTCCTGACGGGAATCACCCTCTCGCTCAGCCCCGGACATGCCCTCGCTTTGATCGGTCCAAATGGATCGGGAAAGACAACGCTCATGCGAGCGCTCTTGGGAAGCGCCCAACTCATCTCCGGAGAACTGAGCTGCCCGCTGGATTTCCTCGGCTACGTCCCACAAACCAGCGACATCGACTTAAGTTTCCCAATCAACGTTCGTCAAGTCGTCGAAATGGGAATGTACCCCAAGACAAAGCTTCTTCGTCCACTCAGTCGTGAACAGAAAGAAGCGGTCAGTGCAGCATTAGAACAGATTGGCTTAGTCGAGCGTGCCCGCGAGCGCTTTGGGACCCTTTCCGGCGGCCAACGCCAGCGCGTTCTGGTCGCGCGCGCCCTGGTTGCCCAGCCTCGCTTGGTATTGCTTGACGAACCTTTCAACGGTTTGGACGAGCCCAACCGCGAAGCTCTGCTGTCGCTCATCAGCCAAGC
>USHU01000129.1 GCA_900554605.1 uncultured Actinomyces sp. | reverse complement strand
CCGGCTCGATCCCAAAGCACGCCATCGCGCGCATTAGTTGTCTCAGGCGCAGAATATTCCGGGTGCGCATGGTCAACATAGAGCCGTGCTCCATTCGTAAGAACCGAGGAAACCGCTGCTGGCAAATATCCCTGTGATCGCCGAGGCAGTGGCAGAGTCTCACTTCCACCCGAGGGAGCGAGGTGGTAGTGATCGTCAGTGATCATCGAGGGGTCAGCAGCCGCGCGAGTCAATCGCATTCCACGTAAATCATTGAGCGGGTCTTCGGCTGTGTAATCCCAGCGAACGGGTTCACTACCTTCACTTCGAGTCCCGCGACGCGAAATCTTCGAATAGGCATCAACGATCCGACACGAAAGATCGACGGGATCAGCTCCAGGATCTGAAGGTGAATAGATGCCGTACTCGGTTTCTGTGCTCATCACCAGAGCCGACATCATTCCTCCTCTTTCTTGATCGGTCGGATGTCAACGATGTCTTGGTCGAGGCCAATTGTGCGCGCCCAGTCCGCCGGCGCCTGGCGGGTCGCGAGCTCCATCGATTCTCGGATTTCGTCGTCGAGGCCACGCATCAGGTGCTCAATCGTCAGTCCGTTTCGGGAGTTTTCGATTACGTCCAGAATTGCGTACTTCTTTGCCCGTTCGACAATCCCAGCAATCATGGCTCCCGAAACGATGTCTGCGAGATAAATCGTTCGATCAGTACCGCTATGAGTGCGTGCACTCAAGAGCGCAGTATCAGCTTCACGCCGATACAGATGAGCAACCGCGCGTGAGATCATCTCATCATGAGAAAGTCCATCTGGCCCCGTTTGAAGTGGAACAGATGCATCAAGGTGCTTTGCAAAAATCTCGCGTGCCGAGGCCTGGTCCGGTCGATCAATGCGGATACGAACATCGAGTCGACCGGGGCGCAAAACCGCGGGGTAGATCATGTCTGCACGGTTCGAAGCACCCACAATCACGACGTTATCAAGACTCTCAACGCCATCCATTTCGGCAAGAAGCTGCGGAACGACCATGGTTTCAACATCGGATGAAATACCCGTTCCACGCGTACGGAACAAGGCCTCCATTTCGTCGAAAAAGATCACGACCGGCACTTTCGCCGAAGCAAGAACTCGGGCACGCGCAAAAATCGCGCGGATCTGTCGTTCAGTTTCGCCGACAAACTTGGTCAGAAGTTCTGGCCCCTTGATCGAGAGGAAATAACCTTCTCCAGAGGAACTGAAATCACGCAGCGAATGCGCAAGCGCTTGCGCAATCAGTGTTTTACCGGAGCCAGGAGGGCCATACAGCAGGATGCCTTTCGTTGGGCGCAAGCCATACTGCCGGTAGAGCTCGGGATGCCTAAGCGGCAACTCGATTGCCTGACGGATCGTTGTGATCTGTTCATCAAGACCACCGATGTCATCAAAGGTCACCTGGGGAATTTCAGGAGTAAGAAGCTGCTCAACATCTTGACGAATGACGCGCTCATAGGCAAAAGCCGTGCGAGTATCGACCAAGACACTTTCGCCGGGACGCAAAGTTCCGTGGCGAAGTGGTCCAGCAAGCTCAACAATGCGATGGCTTCCAGCCTCCGCTGAGACAACCGCACGATCGGTACCGATCAGCTCGGCAACCTGCGCAAGTTCACCGACGCGTGAGTATTCGCCCACACCAACGACGACCATCTTGTCGTCGATCAGGACATGCTGGCCCGGAGAGAAAGAGGTGATATCAACCTGCGTTGCTACGGCAAGACGCATCAGTCGGCCAGAAACATAGACCTCAACACTACGCGCATCCGTATCGCCACGGTGAAAAACCCCAAGGGTCAACGGAGGCTGATTCACATGTTTGAGTTGCTCACGGAGGCGAAGGAGTTCTTGACGAACTTGAGTAAGTGCTGCGCTTAGGTGCGCATTCTTTTGTTCGAGAATCGACAATTCTGTCTGTTCAGCGCTCATCGCTGTCTCTTCCCTCAACCCATGTGCGGGCCTTCGCCTCAAGATCTCGGCGAACCTTACGAATCTTCTTATCTGAGCTCAGGCGCAAACCCACGCGAGACTCGCTCCACTCGTCTTCCTCATCCCATGCTCCTTGGAGGCCTTCAGCTGCCTTCGCGGGACGCGTGGAACGCTCCTGAGGAAGGGTATTGGGAGCTAAACGTCGACAAATCATGAGGAAGCCCGTGTGCGCAACCATTCGGTGTTCGGGGCGAACAGCAAGACCGTCAACATGCCACTCACGTGAAAGGCTTTCCCACGCGAGGGGTTCGGTAAAGTTCTGCGTAGCTCGCAGGTCTTCAATCAAACGCGACATCTGAGTAACGGTTGCGATGTAGCAGCACAGAACTCCACCGGGAACAAGTGCGTGAGCAACCGCATCAAGGTTCTCCCAAGGCGCAAGCATGTCGAGGACAATCCGGTCAACGCTGGCCTCGGGCAAACGTAGTAATTCCTCTGCAAGATCGCCGACACGTAAATCCCACGCGGGGTGTGGCGTTCCAAACCACAGTTCGACATTGTCCCGGGCGATCTCGGCGAATTCTTCGCGGCGCTCAACAGAAATGAGCGTCCCCTTCTCCCCCACAGCGTTGAGGAGGGCCATCGACAAAGCACCTGAGCCGGCACCGGCCTCGACGACAACTGCTCCAGGGAAAATATCCGCGTAGTGAACAATCGTCCCAGCGTCCTTGGGGTAAACCACAGCTGCGCCTCTGGGCATCGACATGACGTAGTCAGCTTGGAGAGGACGCAGAATTTGGAACTGACGTCCTTCCTCAGTAGTGATCACTTGGCCATCAGGGCGGCCAATCAGATCATCATGGTCGATAAAACCACGATTTGATTGGAAGCGACCACCCGCAACCAAAATCACCTGGTGGAGGCGTCCCTTGGGATCGCGAATTTGAACCCTCTCGCCTTCGCGGAGGGGGCCACGATGGCGTTCTTGACCGAGGCCATGGAGTGCAGTTTCATGAGTACTCATCGCCTCTACACTACCGTGAGCCAAAGATGAAATTCCTGTTAAAAGCGCGCCTCAGAAGGTGGAACTCGTTACGGTAGGATCATGAGGAATTCCCGTCCGAGTCATCCAGCATTGTCAGCAAGCCGCGCAAAAGAGTATCAGCGCTGTCCGCTTCAGTTCCGTCTCCACGTTGTCGACCGAATCAAAGAACCTCCCACCCAGGCGACTCTCTTGGGAACTACCGTGCACAGCGCGCTCGAAAACCTCTATGCGGCTCCGCGAATGCAGCGCGATGAAGCACTCGCTCAATCTCTCTTGGAACGCGAATGGAAGACTACCCTCGAGCAAGATCCCACGGTGATGAGTCTATTTACGGATCATGCGGATTTTGAGCGTTGGTACGCACGCATGCGTTCGATGATCTCAAACTATTTTCAGATCGAGGAACCTCGCGCACTTGAACCTCATTCAAGGGAGGCCCTTGTCGAGGGAACGACTCAAGATGGCGTGCACCTCTTGGGGTACATCGACCGCGTCGATCGGGCTCCAAACGGTGACTTACGCGTTATTGACTACAAGACCGGTAAAGCACCCTCTGAGCGATTCCAAGAAGAGGCTCTCTTCCAAATGCGCTTCTACGCGCTTCTTCTCAGCCTCACTGAGCGTTTACCTAAACGTACCCAGCTCGTTTACCTCGCCTCGCAAAAGGTCTTAACTTTCGACCCGGACCCGGCAGATATTGATCGCCTCAGTGCACAGCTGGGCGCTCTATGGGAGCAGATCAGAAATGACGCAGTGAAGGAATACTTCCCGCCTCGCAAGAATCCCCTGTGTCATTGGTGCGGAGTTCAACAGTTGTGCCCGCTATTTAACGGAGAAACCCCCAAGATTCCGCAAGAAGGACTTCAGCGTCTTCTAGCGGTAGGACCTGCTCCCCGTTAGGAATGTGCACTCTGGACAAAGTTTGGGTGCTCACCTGCCATAATCGCCTGAATGACTTCCTCATTCAGGTCTGACAGCTCACGGATGTACGGGTAGTTCTTCGCAAAATCTTCTGCTGCCGCGCCTTTGATCGCCACAGGCA
>USHU01000128.1 GCA_900554605.1 uncultured Actinomyces sp. | reverse complement strand
ATGAGCTTGACCCCGGCGTGGATGATCGTGCATGGTCGCAGGTGTCAGTGTCAAGCTTGGAATGCCTTGGAAAGCAATGTCCAATGATTGACAACTGCTTTCCTCAAATGGCGCGCGAGCTGGCCCAAGATGCTGATGTCGTCGTGACGAACCATTCTCTTCTTGGAATCAATGCCCTAGGAGAGGGGGATCTTTTCGGTCCGATCGGCGCACTCGCGGTCGACGAGGCCCATGAACTCACTGACAGGGTGCGCGAACAAGCCTCAGTGTCACTGTCCGTGAAGATGCTTTCAAGGATCTCGAGGCGCTTGCGTTCGTTGGCGTCGATGGACACCTCGGCTCTGGAAAGTGTGGGTGCCCAGCTTGATTCGGTGATTCGCACTCTTCCAACTGGGCTTCTTGATGACCGTGCACCGCTATCGGGGATTCTTTCTTCCTTTGACTCGGCTTGCCGTGATTTGGAGACGCAATCCAGCGCGCAGCAGTTAGAGGCAACAGTAAAAGTCATGGTGAAGTCCCTCCTTGACCAGCTTGCGCAGGTGGGAGTTGCGTGGGGGAGAGATCCCGAAAAGAGCGTGACCTGGATTGAGCAAGATGATGATCGAGGCCTCGGTGAACTTGTGATCGCCCCTCTGCATGTTGCCCCCGCCCTTGCTGAGCATGCCTTTGGGGAAAAACCGACGATTCTGACTTCGGCGACCTTGCGCTTGGGAGATAGCTTCGAACCTCTCGCCTACAAGACGGGGGTCATGATGGCGCCTCTGCCATGGAAGGGGATCGACGTAGGCTCTCCTTTCGATGCGGCGAAACAGGGGATCCTCTACATTGCTGCTTCGCTTGCTGCTCCTCGTCCAGAAGGTCCGAGCGTTGAATCTTTGGAATACATGAGTCGCCTCGTACGCGCTAGTGGCGGCGGAGCTCTTGTGCTTTTTTCCTCGTGGAAAGGTGCACGCGCGGGCGCTGAGCAGCTTCGGGCTGACGGGATGAAGGACGTCATGCTCCAAGGCGAGGACTCGCTGAGCACTCTGATCAAGCGTTTCCGTCGCGAACGTGATTCGGTTCTTGTAGGAACGATGTCTTTGTGGCAAGGCGTTGATGTGGTTGGAGATGCATGTCGCCTTGTGGTCATTGACAAAATTCCATTTCCACATCCTCACAACCCCATGGTCAAGGCCCTGACGCGAGATGCTGATCGACAGCGGCAGAGTGGCTTTTGGCAGGTGAGTGTCAATCACGCGGCCCTCATGATGGCGCAGGGAGCCGGACGTTTACTTCGATCACACGAAGACCGGGGAGTCGTTGCAGTGTTAGATTCGCGCCTCGCTACAAGGAATTACGGCGCGTATATTCGTGCGTCCATGCCCAAGCTTTGGCCCACACACGACATTGATGTTGCTTGCTCTGCTCTTGAACGTTTAGGCGCGGATTTGCCGGAGAAATAAAGCGGCACAACTCACCGGTAAGTGGGAGTTTAGCCCTGTCATCCGCTTGAGTGATCTGCAACAATAGACGTGCCCAGTCGTTTAGGAGGTCATTCATGCCCACCCATGCCCAAAGTCTGTATCCCGGATCTTCAGGCCGTCCCTCGAAGATCGCAATCGTTGGTGCCGGTGCGGTCGGTACTGCTGTCGCTTATGCCTGTCTGATGCGCGGAGATGCTCGCGACATCGTCCTCCATGACATCAATAAGCCCAAGGTGGAAGCTGAAGCCTTGGACATGGCACACGGTATTCAGTTCACGCCCTCCGGTTCTGTGGAGGGATCTGATGACGTGGAGATCGTTCGTGGCGCTGACCTGGTGATCATCACTGCCGGAGCGAAGCAGAAGCCCGGGCAGTCTCGTCTGGAATTGGCCGGATCCACCGTTGACTTGATGCGCAAGATTTTGCCCAATCTTCTCAACGTCGCTCCCGACGCGCGCTATATGTTCATCACGAACCCGGTAGACGTTGTCACTTACGCCGCGCTGAAGATTACGGGCCTTCCTCGTAACCAGGTTTTCGGTTCGGGTACCGTTTTGGACACTTCGCGCCTGCGTTACCTGGTCTCTTTGGAAACCGGAGTCGCAACCCAGAATATTCACGCCTATGTTGCTGGTGAACACGGTGATTCTGAGGTGGCACTGTGGTCCTCTGCTGAGATTGGGAACGTGCCCTTGCGTCACTGGGGACCGACCTTGTCCGGCAAGCTTTTTGACGCTGAGCTGCGTCAGCAAATCGCTCTCGACGTTGTCAACTCCGCCTACAAGATTATTGAAGGCAAGGGTGCAACAAACTACGCAATTGGCTTGGCTGCCTCGAACATTGCCCGCGCGGTGCTTCGTGATGAAAACCGGGTCCTCACGATTTCGACCCTCTTGGAAGATTGGGAAGGAATCTCGGATGTCTGCATGGCTGCGCCGACACTCGTTGGGCGAGAAGGCGCTGGGCGCGTGTTGAATCCGCCTTTGACGCTGGCTGAGCGTGACGGTTTGACCGAATCTGCAACGCGTCTGCGTCAGGTTGCTCGCGATCTGGGGTTCTGAGCACTCAACTGTTCGTATAAAAGTTGTGGCCAAGGCATAGGATGCCTTGGCCACAACTATTTTGTTTTAAAGGGATCGGATGACGGTGACGACTCGTCCCATAATTGTTGATTCATCGCCTGGGATAGGTGCGTAGTTTTCATTGTGGGGGAGCAGCCAGACATGGCCCGAAGTACGTGAAAACTCCTTGACGGTTGCTTCCCCGTCGATCATTGCTGCGACGAATTGTCCGTTGAGTGCTGTTGACTGGCTGCGGATCACGACGAAATCACCGTCGAGGATACCGGCATCAACCATAGAGTCTCCGTGCACTTCAAGCATGAAGAGTTCCCCATGGCCTGTCAGGCGGGTGGGGAGTTCGAAAATATCCTCGATTGATTGTTCTGCCGTGATGGGTGCACCCGCAGCAATTCTTCCGACAAGAGGAATTGCCGAGGCTTCTTCATCAACGTGAGCGGTGGGAATTTCAACAGTGACGACTTTGGTGGAGCCTGGAGTCTTCGGTTCTTTCTCTTCCCCTAAAACCGATTTGCCAAGCTCTGAGACCTCAAGTGCACGAGGAAGTCCGGGCACTTTCTGGAGGAAACCCAAACGCTCGAGAGTGTCGAGGTGATGCTTGACGGTTGATGGGGAAGACAATCCAACGACCTGCGCGATTTCTCGCACTGATGGAGGGAAACCGCGAGTACGTACTTCGGTGTTAATCAGGCGCAGAATCTCGATTTGCCGCTCGGTCAATTCTGTGTCGCTGCTCACGATAATTCCTTCGAGGCTCAAAAGTGGATGGAAATGAAAGTGTCCCGTGGTCCACTCTCACCGTTAAGAATACGGGAGAAATCAGCTAAATCAAACATATGTTCGAAAACGGCTCGACATTTCTCGAAAGAATTGCTATCGTACAAGTGTTCGACGAACATGTGTACGACCGAAAGGGGAACATTGTGAGCACACTGACTGTTGCTGCCACTCAAGAGGCAAGCCGTCGTCCGCACCTTGAAATCGTTCGTGATGAACCTCTTGCACATGTCTATGACATCCGAAACGCGCCTTCTGCTCGTCGCCGTCGACAGGTTCTTCGCGCGGACGATCCCTCGATGCGACGCCATCCCGTCTTGGTCCAGCGCACTCAGATCAATCTGCGTCGCGCACTCACCTCAGGTCTTGCATTTGTCACCGCTGTGGGGATTGCGATCGGGGCTGGTCTTGCTCTGCAGACTTCCCCATACGATGGCCCGACGCGGGTTGTGTCCGTTTCCAGGGGGGATAGCGTGTGGAGCTTGGCTCAAGGTGTCGATACTTCTCGTCCCTTGCAGGACGTCGTGACAGACATCGAGCAGCTCAATGACATTCAGGGAGCTCTTCAGGTTGGGCAGGAAGTGCGCATTCCGACTCGTTAAAGCTTCGTGAAGTATCGCCTTGATCCACCGTGTCATAGTTGCGAATCGTGACGATCAACCGTAGCGTTAGAGGGTGCATTGCCCCTTCTGTCACAACCCCGATTCGCGCGTCGTCGATACGC
>USHU01000127.1 GCA_900554605.1 uncultured Actinomyces sp. | reverse complement strand
CAAGTGTGCCACTATTCGCCCACTATTGGATACCGTCAACGAGGCCGTGGATGCCTTTAATCCATGCCGTGCGGATCCGCTTCTTCAACCGAGTAGATGCCGGGAAGGTCGGAGATCGTTGCAATCAGCGCCGGTAGTGCAACGCGGTCCGCGGTCGTCGTTTCGATGTATGCGTGACCGCGCTTGCCTTCGGTATCGCTGCGAACCTGGGAAATCCGCCACTTCGATTCCGTCATCACATTCATCACACGGCGCATCACCCCTTGACCGGAATCAAAGACGACTTCAAGCACAACGGTATTTGGCCGACGCGGGGAATGCGGACCAATGTGGCGGGCAAGCGGCGTGAGGGCAAAAACAATGATGAAGTGCATGAGCGTTACTGCAACTCCAGCAACCCACAATCCCGCGCCACACGCCATACCAATCCCGGCGGTTTCCCACACCGTGGCGGCGGTGGTCAGACCGCGTACCGCACCTGAGCGCGTCAAAATAATGCCAGCACCGAGGAAACCAATACCGGAAACAATCTGCGCGGCGACACGCGAGGGGTCTACGCGCACCAAATCTGCGGCAAGCACATCGTTAAAGCCATACTTGGAGACCACCATGAGGAGAGCAGAGGTCATGCCAACGATTGCGTCCGTGCGTAAGCCCGCGCTCTTTCCGCGCGCTTGACGCTCCAAACCGATCAGGGATGACAAGAACAGTGCAAGGAGAATCCCCGCGATCTGCTCAAAGTGTTGGGTGAGGGTGAGCATGGCTTTCCTTGGTAATAACAATGATGTGCACGTAATTGTTTCCTAGGGTACATCCCCATCGTCACGACCAGGGGTAAATCAGGGCAATACCCAATAGTGAATGCGGGTAGCTCACGAGCACACTAAAACTATGACTACTCCACTGCAGCAGGGCGCAAGCGCGCCAGACGCACCCAACGCATCCACGGCCTCGGGAATGATCGTTCGCGGGCTGACAAAAACCTACCAGCGAGGCGGAAACACGGTCCTTGCACTGGCGGGAGTAAGCCTCTCGATCCCCCAGGGGAGTCAACTGGCCATCATGGGACCCTCAGGATGCGGTAAAACGACCTTGCTGCACTGCCTCGCGGGGGTTCTTCGCCCGACTTCGGGAAGCATCATGCTCGATGGCACCGAATTGACGGCGATGAGCGAGGGAGCGATCTCGCAACTGCGGCTGCGCAATTTTGGTTTTGTCTTCCAAGACGGTCAGCTCCTCCCCGAGCTGCCATGTCAAGAGAATGTTGCGATGCCGCTCATGCTGGCGGGAGTTGCGCGCAAGAACGCGGTCTCTCAAGCGCAGCAGATCCTGGTGAATCTGGGGCTGGATGGTGCAGGCCCCTACCGTCCGGGGCAACTTTCCGGCGGGCAAGCACAACGTGTGGCGATCGGGCGCGCGCTCATCACCAACCCCAAAGTTGTCTTTGCTGACGAACCGACGGGCGCGCTTGACCAGGGGACGGGCGCTGAAGTCATGAGTGTCCTGACCGGAGCGTGCTCGGCGACGGGTGCCAGCCTGATCTTGGTCACCCACGATCCTTCAGTTGCCGCCCGCCTCCCGCACGAAATTCACATGCGCGACGGCTTGATCGATCAGCAGGTGTCGCGATGAGCGCAACACTGACCGCCGCCAAGGCAACACTGCGCTCGCGTGACCGCGCGACAACAATCCTGACGGTTCTTGCCTTCGCTTTCCCGCACGCGATTTTACTGAGCGTTACGGGAGGAGTGTGCGCATTTGTCTCTCGTGCAAGTAACCCGCCTGCCGGTTTCAGCGATGTCGCGACCTTCTACGTCGTGATGGCGTGTTTTGCCGCAACGCTGATGATTGTTCCGATCCTTTCGATGGGTGGTGCGGCAGCGCGCCTGGGGCTGAGTCGCAGAGCGCGTGACCTTGCTGTACTGCGACTCATTGGCTTAAAACCAGGGCAAACGCGACTGGCCTGCGTCATTGAGACCTCGGTTTACGCCCTGGTCGGTGTTGTTGTGGGTTCGATGCTCTATGCGGTGTGCTTACCCGGGTGGACTTTGATTTCATTCCAGGGAATTGCCGTGAGTGTCGGCGAGATGTGGGTCGGTCCCCTGATCCTCATTGCCGAGGCCGCGCTGATGATGGTCCTTGCAGCTGCCTCCGCGATGCTTGCGATGCGTCGCGTGGCCGTGACGCCCCTTGGCGTGAGCCGAAGAAGCAATGTGTCGAAGGTGTCTCCCGTGGGGCTGGGCATCATGGTCGCCCTCATGGTCGTCTGGCTCTTTATTGGTGGAACCATCTGGAATGCAGGCATTGCTATCGGCTTGTCGGTGCTATTGGGATTCATGGGCGTGATCTTTGCCTTGGTCAATGTCGTTGGCGCCCTCAGTGTGTCGGTCTTGGGGCGAGTCATGTCCGCTTGTGCGCGTACGCCCCAGATGATGCTCGCTGGAAGACGCATTACTGATGATCCCAAGAGCGTGTGGCGGTCTTTCGGCGCGATTGCCTTAGTTGCCTTCCTCGTGGGAGTACTTATGCCGCTCTTTGAGGCAACAAGCGTGACGAGTAGCCCCGATATGGAAGAGACCAGTGTGATCCTGCTCGGCGATATCCGTACGGGAATGCTGCTGACTTTCGGAATCACACTGGTTCTGGGAGCAATCTCTACCGCGATCAACCAGGGGATTCGCGTCATTGATTCGATCGATCAGATTAAGGCCCTGGAGTACATGGGGTCTCCGGCAAAATTCCTAGACCGCTCGCGCAGGCTTGAAATAATGCTTCCTGCCGTGCTCATGATCGGCGGTGCACTGGTGCTGGGACTGTGCTTCATGTCCCCGGTACTGACCATGGGAGTGTCCTTCAGCAGTATGGGAATCTTTATCGGGATGACAGCGGGAGGAGTCGCGCTGATTCTCCTTGCCTCAGAAAGCACCGGTCCACTGCGCCGCAGGCTGCTCAGTGACATGCGTGAAGGAATGAAATAGAAAGTCTGGTAACGACAGGCGTGCTGAAAAAATGTCAGATGTCTGCCTGAGCTGGGAAAACGTGCACCTAGGGTTGCACGTTTTCCCTGCTTTTAACGTTTTAGACGGATTAAAATTAAGCGTATTAGATCGAGAGGTCAGGGGCTCGAACTGGTGAGCTTCCACCTGCAATGGCGCCGGTGGAATGACGGGCCGGTGTCTTTGCCCCTACAAAGGCACCGGCACGTCAGCCCCTCAATCACGCGGGCAATTAACTCAATCCACCACTGAATCGGATAACCCGTCACCGGACCCTGATCGGCTGGAATCCACCCCAGTTCAGGAGCAACATACTTCGCAAAGTTGCTAATAATCGACAGATTCTCTTCAAACCCCAGCTGGTTGGGAATTGTCAGCAACAAAGTATCCGCTGCAGCAATAGCCGGATCGGCCTGAAGCTGCTCGATCAAAACATCGGGCGTAGCGGCATAGGAACGGCCAAAAGTCGCTGTTCCCATATCCAAACGTCCGACCTGATCGCTTGAGTATGCTTCCAAGCCATACATTCCGCGATCCTTCGCGCTGAGCAATGGAAAGATCGAACGCGAAACGGAAACCCTAGGTGTCCACGAGTGTCCCGCTTCTTTCCATGCCGCCCGGTAGAGTGCAATCTGTTCGCCCTGGATCTCGCCAAAGCTGCGATCATCGCTTTCAAAGACCAGGGTCGAGCTCATCATATTGACACCATCGCGAGCACTGAGCTCAGCCGAATAGTTCGAACCTGCACCCCGCCAGATTCGCTGACGCAGGCCCTCAGAGTGAGGGAAAATCGGCAGAGGCGAACCGGGTTGGACCATCAGTGGATACTGCTGGTCCTCAGGCGCGGCAGCCCCTGCAACTGGACTATTGGTCAGCTATCACTGTATAGTTCAGTGCATGCTGACTATTGCTTCGCGCCTCGACGTCATGAACCGGCTCGGCCGGGCCATGGCCGACCCGACGCGCTCCCGCATCCTGATGTCCCTGCTCGACAGCCCGAGCCACCCCGCGGTGCTCTCGCGCGAGCTGGGGCTGACCCGCTCGAACGTGTCCAACCATCTGA
>USHU01000126.1 GCA_900554605.1 uncultured Actinomyces sp. | reverse complement strand
AATCTGAAGGAGGAATCCTACAGAAAGCCCTGTCGATAACGGCGCTTTCGCGCCCTCGCCGGAGCAACCTAGCCAGAATAGCGCGTTTTGAGGCCTCAGGCGACCCCATCAAAGAGAGATGTGACCGATCCGTCGTCGAAAACTTCGCGAATTGCACGCGCAAGAAGCGGAGCAATGGGCAAAATAGTCAACTTATCGAAACGCTTTTCCGGAGCAATCGGCAAAGTATCGGTGACGATCACTTCGCTCGCACCACACTCGGAGAGACGCTGTGCGGCCGGATCGGACAGAATACCGTGCGTTGCAGCAACAATGACCGAGGAAGCGCCAGCGTTCATAACGACCTTGACGGCCTCGGAAATGGTGCCCGCGGTGTCGATCATGTCGTCGACCAGCACGCACTGCTTACCCGCAACATCGCCAACGACGCGGTTAGCGACGGCAACATTGGGGCGGGTGGTGTCGCGAGTCTTGTGGACAAAGGCCAGCGGGCAACCGCCCAGCTTCGCAGACCATTTCTCAGCAACGCGAATTCGACCGGCATCCGGGGAAACCATGCAGACATTGCTCAGGTCAACGCGAGAACGCACGTACTCAACCAGCACGGGCATTGCCCACAGGTGGTCGACGGGGCCGTCAAAGAAGCCCTGCTCCTGCGAGGCGTGTAGGTCGACGCTCATCACACGGTCTGCTCCGGCGGTCTTGAAGAGGTCTGCGATCAAGCGTGCAGAAATAGGTTCGCGCCCCAGGTGTTTCTTATCCTGGCGCGCGTAGGGGTAATAGGGAGCAACTGCAGTAATACGCTTTGCCGACGCTCGCTTGGCTGCATCGATCATCAAAAGCTGTTCCATCAGCCACTTATTGACTTCACCGGTGTGTGACTGCAAGACGAAAACATCCGCACCGCGCACCGATTCGTTGAAACGAACGTAGGTTTCACCGCTGGCAAAGTCATACGCGGTCGTTGGAGAAACTCCGCAGTGCAATTCTTCGCCAACTTGTTGAGCGAGCTCCATGTGTGCTCGACCTGATACAAGAACCAGACGCTTTTCTCCGCTGGTCACCAGCCCCGTCATGCGGTTTGTCCTCCCCGTTTATACGGACCTCACTCGTCGAGCAGTTTCCTGTTCACCGTTCGATCAAAGTGAAAGGCGTTACTATGGTATCCCCTTCAAGGTGTGTGTCACTGACCCATGACGAAGGGACCCGGCAACCCGAGTCGACCTGCGCATTTGTCAGCGTTGTTCCCGGGCCGATTTCACAGCCCGACGCGATCCTTGTCTGACCGCGAAGAACAGTATGTGGGTAGATCGTTGTATCCGCTTCAATGCGGACATCGCATTCGATCCATGTCGAGGCGGGATCCACGATGGATACTCCCGCACGCATGTGCTCGCGACAAATTCGGCGGTTCATCTCCGCAGCCAATTCCGCAAGCTGAACACGGTCATTGCAGCCCTGCGCCATCCATTGGTCGTCAAGAACAACGCCGTTTGTCGTGCAATCAGCCTGGTAGGCCTGTGCAAGAACATCGGTGAGATAGACCTCGCCTTGCTTGTTATTCGTCCCCACGTGCATCAGGGCATCGCGTAGGAATTCGCCATCAAAAGCGTAAATTCCCGCATTGATCTCACGGATTGCACGTTCTTCGTCTGTGGCATCTTTTTGCTCGACGATGCGGCAGACATCACCGCTTGCGGCGTCTCGCACAATGCGGCCATAGCCAGTCGGATCTTCGACAATCGTCGTGAGCACAGAAACAGTTGCGCCGCGTTCATCATGGGAGGCAACGAGGTCATTGAGCGTGGCCGCATCAAGCATGGGAACATCACCATATGTGACAAGAACCGTCCCCTTGAGACTGTGCCCGCGCCTCAGAAGTTCATCCAAAGCGCATTGAACTGCACGCCCGGTTCCAGGGATGTCATCTTGATCCGCGATGATGGCATCGGGGTTATTACGCAGGATTTCATCAGCAACGAGGTCGCGCTGGTGGCGAACGACTGCAACTAGGTGATCGGGGTGCGTGCCAGCTCCTGCACGGAGGGCGTGACCAATCATCGACAGCCCCATGACGGGGTGAACAACTTTGGGAAGAGAGGACTTCATGCGTGTCCCAGCGCCTGCGGCCAGAACAATCACTGCAGTGGGAGTAGTCATGTCGCCCTTTCACGCGCGCTCGCATTGAGCTCCGCCCCTAGGATTCGAACCTAGACTAAAGGCACCAAAAACCTCTGTGCTGCCGTTACACCAAGGCGGAAGGACACATAGATTGTGCCATAAACACACCCGTCTTGGCATCTAGAACCATCACCGACTCGAGCGTGTACGGTTAAGACATGGCCGAGAAACGAATGCGCATGAGCGGTTTTGCCCGCCGAGAGCAACTTGTTGCTGTCGGGCGAAAGACCTTTGCTTCAAAGGGATTCGACGGGACAAGCGTCGAAGAAATTGCCTCTCAAGCGAAGATCTCCAAGCCCGTTATTTATGAGCATTTCGGCGGAAAAGAAGGCCTATACGCCGTCATTGTCGACCGCGAGGTTCATGCCCTCATGAGTGCCCTTGAAGCCGCTCTTGACTCCTCGAAACGACCGCGGATGATCCTCGAAGACTCCGCACTTGCACTACTGACCTACATCGAATCGAATTCGGATGGTTTTCGAATTCTTGTGCGCGATGCACCACAAAATTCCACTTCTGGATCGTTTTCATCCCTCATGGGTGACATCGCGATCAAGGTCGAGCACCTGCTTGCCGACCAGTTTTCTCAGGCGAATATGAATCCCAAATGGGCTCCCTTGTATGCGCAGATGCTCGTGGGGTTGATTGCGCAAGTGGGCCAATGGTGGCTTGATGAGCGCCGGATGAGTAAGGAGGACGTTGCTTCCCACGTCGTCAACCTCGTGTGGAATGGAATGCGGAACCTGCGTCCCTCCCCCGTCCTCCTCACCTCCGCTGACGAGGCCAACTAGGGTTTCCCTCTTTACTTTCCCACCCGGGTGGCGGCTGAGAGACTAAAGATGCGCGGCCTCGGGAAAGTAGACAGAAAGGCCACCATCGGAGACGGGGAAGGCTGCCCACCCGTCCTCGTCGATGACAACGAAGGGGTGTTCACCGATCGCACACACCCAGGTCTCACCCGCGCGCCAGTTCCCGAGGAATAAGCGCTTCTCACCAGCAAGACGATCCGATAGAACAACTGCACAGCCTGTCGAGGGGTCCCCTTCAATGCCTTGTCGAGCAAAACCAACCACGTCGGGATCATCGAAAGCATCAAATTGCGGGCCTTGAGCCGCGGTCTTTCGGGCTTGCATGAGGAAGGGAAGCTCACGCACTGCGGGGAGCATATCCCCACTGCCCAAAAGATCTCCCCAAAAAACGCAGGGAACCCCGCTATCGCGGAAAAGAATCAAAGCGTAAGCAGAGAGCTTGAACCAGGGTGCAACGGTCGATTCCAGTGATTGTCCCGGTTGAGTGTCATGGTTTTCAACGAAAGTCACCGCATTTTGGGGACGCGCGGCAACCAAGGTATTCGCGTAGAGCTGTGAAAGATCAAAGTTGCCATCTGAGACTGAGGCCTCGTGAAAATGGAAGTGCAAGGGGACGTCGAATAAGCCAATTTCAGGCAGTCGATCAAGGTAGGAACACAGCTGTCCCACGTCATAACTCCAGTATTCGCCAACAACCGGTAGAGACTTCCCTGTTGCGGCGCGAAGATCTTTCAGCCAACGCAGGAAGAAATCTGAACCGATGTGTTTGACGGCATCCAAGCGCAGGGCATCGACTCCCGTGGTCTCAACGTACCAGCGACCCCAACGGTCCAATTCTTCATTAACCAGCGGTGAGGATACGTCGACATCACAACCCATGAGGTAGTCGTAGTTGCCCAGCTCCTCGTCCGCTGTTGGATCCCATTCTTTGCCATCAAAAAGCCACACGGCATTAGTCTTGGTGTTTTCATCCCAGTCGATACCTTTGAAACACTGCGAATTCCACTGGAAATCGGAGTAGGTTCCTGCCCGGCCTGGGAAGGTGAAACGAGTCCACGCACGGATTGTTTCTTCGTCGGAGATCACCTGCATT
>USHU01000125.1 GCA_900554605.1 uncultured Actinomyces sp. | reverse complement strand
GGCTCCGTGGTCTCTGCGCTCACGTTGCCCCTCTCGTCGGTCACCTGCCGGGTGTCGCCGGGAATCTCCTTGCGAATCTGGAGGAGCGGGTCACCCTTGGAGACCTTGTCACCGTCATTGACGAAAGTGCGCACGACGTTGCCGTCCAGGGTCGCACGGGCCACGACCGGCTCGTCGGGCTGAATCGTGCCCGTCAGGGTCACCGTATTGGTGATGTCCGCGCGCCCGACGGAGATTGTCATCTGCCCGAAGGACCCGCCCGGATCCACGCTGCCGCTCATCTGCTTCTCCTGAGCGGCCGGGAAGAAAGCAAACTTCACCAAGGCCACGGCGATTACTACCCAGGCAAGAACCTTGACAACATCGAACACCTGGGCGGTGCGGGTCTTTTGTGCCACGTGCGTCTCCTTCGATGAACGGCGTTGCCCAATTGTAAGGCGCGCCTTATTCTCACAACAATGCTTCCCCACTTCAGGGATTTCTCAGGGAGCGTCCCGCCTGCTGGGCGTCGCACGTTCTTGCCCCTACCTTGGATGACGAATCAACGAAAGTCATTACCTAGCTGAAAGCAAATACCTCAGTCTTCGTGATGCCCATAGCGTGCAGGATCAACGGGCTGTTGATACTTCGGAAGCCCGTCGACTACCAGCAGGGACGACTCCATGACAAGCTCGCGGATGAGTTCGTCGTTAATCCCCGGTCCCGGCATGACAGTAATCCAGTGTTTCTTGTTCATGTGATAACCCGGAGTAATCGATTCAAAGCCTTCACAGAGTGCCCGCGCGTCCTGCGGATCAGCCTTGAGATTCACCATCCGCTTCCCGCGGACGGTTGAGATCATGAACCATTTACCGCATACTCGCGCGGCATCGCACTCCTCATTAAAGGGATAAAGCTCGCTTGCGGGAAGCTCAAGCGCAGCGTCGACGACAGCCTTCCAGAGTTGTTCATCATCTAGGTCGGCCTTCATGCGGACCCCCATTCACTGCGTCTTTCGAGTAACAAAAAGCGGCCCACACGGGGCCGCCGGCTGAGACCTAGACCTCGGATTTGATAACAAGGTAACCAGTTTCCATAGATTGATGTGGTCGCCTCACAGTTTCAGCAGCCGCATCTCAACGCCTGCGCCGTCAGATATTGTAAGCACGGAAACATCTTTATATCCTGACACAGCCCCAATCGGCGGTTCCATATTGTCCTTTAAGCGCCGAGTCAATACCTGCTTTGATTCGGATTTTTTCTGCGCGGCACCCCAGGCCCGCTGAAGCCCCTCGAGTCCGTAGAGATCCTGACCGTCCCTCCCGTAGGGGACAATGAGAAGCTATCGGGGGAAACTCGACGACAAGCAAGCCAACGCAAGGAAGAAAGAGCATAGCTGTGAAAACGCAAAATATAAATGAAGACAACACAGGTAGCTCTCACCAGACATCAACCGCACATGCACATCAAGACAAAACGCGCACGATAAGACGCGTCCTCTGGTGGATGGGCCTAGTTTTATTGATTCCATCCCTAGAAGGGTGGTCTAGCAGCGAAGATGCATTCTGGATATTTCGTGAGTTCCCAACACCGGTTGCTCAATATTCCAATGCCGTTACTCAACGAATTGTGACAGTTCTGCTCGTTGGATTTGGATGTTGGTGCGTAGTTGGTTTACTTAAAGTCACATCTGTGTACGATTTTGCAAGGGCAAATTTTTCGCAGAAACAGAACTGCAATAGGAAAACGCTAACGAAGATACTCGTTGCCATTGTGACAATATGCATGTCAATCATTGCGGGACTGTCGCTGATTGTGCTTCTGATGGATGTGAGTGGCACTCCGCTGTGAGTGGATAACCATGGCAAGTACTGGCTATCCACTCACAGCCTTATGCTCAACGCTCCACTGACTAAACATCATCGGCGAAGACTATCTAAGAATGCGGCGTAAGCGCGGGCAAGCGTTTCAGATTCTCTACGATCCGAAAGTCGACTGGCTCCGGTATCGGCCATGAGGGTGTGGGCCTGCTCGGTATCCCCGTAGCGGATGAGGACACGGCCGGCGAACCTGGAGAGGGCGGCGCGTTGCGGTTGCCTTCCCCGATAGCGAGTGTGGCGGCGTCGAACGCGGCGAACGCATCTGTCTCAGCGTGGCGGGTCATCCACTCATCGACCAGCATGGAACCTTGGAGCGGGCGACGGGAATCGAACCCGCGCTGTCAGCTTGGGAAGCTGAAGTTCTACCATTGAACTACGCCCGCGAGGCGTCGAGCACGCAGTCGGTGCTACCAACGCAACTCGTTCATCATAGCGGCTCACTTGAGTTCAGTCCAAAGCTTCGGACATAGACTATGAGCTGTGACTTCACCCAACCCTCGCCCCGTCGTTGCCGCCGCGATCTTTGATCGCCTCCCCCACCCAACCGCGCTTTTGTGTGCCTCCCGCTCCTACCCAGAAGATTTACGAGGCCTCTTCGAGCTCCCCGGCGGAAAGGTTGAGGAAGGCGAAGACCCCGTACGCGGCCTCGTTCGTGAAATCGACGAAGAACTGGGGTGCGCGCTGGTGGTCGACCAGCCCATCTTCTCCCCCGAGGGACCGTGGTGGCCAATCCTTGCGGGGCGCGTCATGGCAGTGTGGGGCTGTACGCTTGCAAACCCCGACCAGCGGCTCACTCCCGGGCACTCCCACCTGGAACTGCGGTGGACTCCTCTTGACGAGGTCCTTGATCTTCCGTGGATTCCCGCAGATCTTCCCATCGTTCAAGCTGCGATCGAGCAGTACTCTTCTGCGGCTACCTGTTGATGGGCATCGTCCACACACCCGATTTTGATTCAGACACTTCTGCTTTTTCTGTCAGAATAGAAACATGCCGAAGATTATTGGGGACTCGCTCGCCGACCATCGAGAGCTCACGCGCAACCGCCTTTTCGATGCGCTCGCCAGCCTGCTCGCCGAGCAGCCTTTCGATTCAATATCGATGTCCCAAATCGCCACGCGCGCAAAAGTTGGCCGCACCGCGGTCTACAACCACTTCCCCGACAAGGAAGTCCTCCTCCTTGAGTTCATGCGTCGCGTCACTCTGCAGTTCTCGCAACGCCTCGAAGAGGCGATCACACAGGTCAACGATCCCCTAGCCCAATTGCGCATCTATATCCGCGCACACCTGGAGATGACGACCCGCTACCACCTGAATTCGACTTTTAACCTGCGCACTCAGGTTTCGCGCGAGAACTCTGCGCACCTGCACGATCACGCGACAATCATCTCGACCAGGCTCCTGGAAATCCTCGGCCGATGCATGGAAAGCGGCGCGATCCCCAAACAAAATCCCCACGCACTGATCCCCCTGATCCACTCATGCCTGGCAGGCAATCGCCTCCCCGCCAACCCACAGCAGCGCGAGGCGACAATTGCCACCGTTCAGACCTTCATTCTTCGAGGCATCGGCGCGGATATCCCCATTACTTCCTCCGTGCAACGTCCCTCTGCGCTTGAGAACGCCTCAAAGGAGGGCGCAGATGGCGCTGAAACCGCTGGAGATACCGCCTACATGCGCTGCCCGGTCAGTGCATAGGCACTTGTGATCTGACAAACTCCTATAGGATCGTGGAATAAGTGACCGGCACACGCCGTTGAGCTGAACATGACCCGGGGCGTGTGCCCCTCACTGAAATAAAGGAGTACCCATATGAGCACGATCGCGCTCACCTCGGAAAACTTCAACGAGACCATCAACTCTGACAAGATCGTGCTGGTGGATTTCTGGGCAAGCTGGTGCAGCCCCTGCCGCCAGTTCGGCCCGATCTTCGAAGCTGCTTCAGAGCGTCACGAAGATGTTGTTTTCGCCAAGGTCGATACCGATGCCAACCAGGACATCGCGGCAGCACTGGAGATCGCGTCAATCCCGACCCTGATGATCTTCCGCGAAGGCGTCCTGATCTTCCGCAACTCCGGCGCAATCCCCGGAGCAGCCATTGACGACCTGGTTTCCCAGGCACAGGCCCTCAACATGGAAGAGGTCCACGCAGAGGTCGCAAAGCAGGAAGCTCAGAACGACTGACCTCACTCAGTACTGACTTCGTACGACAGACAAGTGGTGGGG
>USHU01000124.1 GCA_900554605.1 uncultured Actinomyces sp. | reverse complement strand
GGCTCTGCTCATTTCCTTGGCACTGACGCTGATTGTCCCCCTTGTCGCCTACCCGCTTTTAGGAATCTCACTTGCGGCACTTGCAATCGATATGGGGTATCACGATGTCGCTCGTAAAACCATAAATATCCCCGGAATTCCGCGTCTTTCCGCGGTCGCTATGCTCGCTGGATACGGGTGGGCGATGCTCCCGGCTGCTCTGTGGATTACCGCACCCCCGACCTTTTCCGGCTATGGCTACGATGCGATTGTTCACGCCTTGACAGTTGGCTTCGCAGTCTCAATGGTTATTGCGCACGCACCGGTTATTATCCCCTCGGTGATTCGTCGCGAGGTTCCCTACCACTTCTCAATGTGGGTCCCTCTGGTTCTTTTCCACCTCAGCTTGCTGATTCGTTTCCTTTCTGGCGCGCGCGAGGCCGCACTTCCCTGGCGCTTTGGCGGATCCTTGGGCGTGTGCGCATTCCTTCTCTTTGTCGTCACGACGGCGAGCGTGACAATTGTGAACACGCGACGTGGGCGGAGCACCCATGCCTGAGATTTCTTCTCCTGGGGCGGGGTTGAGTATCGGTGCAGGACCGGCAGGCGCTCCCACCGGCGCCCAGGGACGCGGACGCCCCTCCCGAATGCGCATCGATCGCTTGGGAACCACGTGGATGATCATCGCGGTTCTTATGGCAGTAGTGACCCTCTTCCTTCACCGCCGCATGCCGCAGCCCCTGTGGACCATGATCCATCTGGTGACTTTAGGCGTCTTAAGCAATGGAATTTTCCAATGGTCATGGTTCTTTGCCCGCTCTCTTGCACGTCTGGCAGCCGATGACCGCAGAGCTCACTCGGACAACCTGCGTCGAATGCTGAGCTTCAATGCGTGTTTTGCATTGCTCTTTATTTCGATGTGGCTTGGCTGGTTCATCGGAACTGTCGTTGCGGCAACGGGCATTGCTGCAATTGCTGCCTGGCATGGGGCCGCGATGCTGTCGGTTCTTCGCGAGCGTTTGGCCTCACGCTTTGTCATCGTTGTGCGCTACTACGTGTGTGCTGCAGCTTTCTTTGTACTCACCGCACTTCTTGCTGGTTTCGTCACCACCACAATGTTTTCTTCTTCCATTCCCGAGGCCTTGCTTGCGATGCGTGATCGCCTGACCTTTGCACACGCCCTCAGTGGTGTTGGCGGATGGCTGGGCCTGAGCATCGGTGGCACCGCAATTACCTTGGGGCCGACAATCTTGCGTACACGGATGTCTCCCGATGCGGTTTCCTGGGGGATTAAAGTTCTTCCGCCTTGGTGCGTCAGTTTGCTGATTGCGGTATGCGGAGCTCTCTTAGGAGTTATGCCCCTGATCGGTGCCGGAATTTTAGGTGCGGCCGCCTGCGGGATTATGGGGATTCTTATCCCTTATGCGCGTGTTTTAGCAGCAAAGAAACCTCAAGAGTATTCCGCATGGTCATTCCTGATCGGATTGGGATGGATTGCTCTAGGCATTCTTTTCTTGGGGATTACGGCGCTTTTTGTCACTACTCCGAGCGAAATTCGAGCACTGACCATGATGTGGCTTCCGATTATTGGAGCGGGCGGCTTCGCCCAGCTCTTTGTGGGAGCACTGAGCTATCTGATGCCAGTTGTCATTGGAGGCGGTCCTTCGGTTGTCAGAATTGGTATCGCAATTCTTGACTGGCAGTTCGCACTGCGTGTGGCGCTGAGAAACGGAGCACTGTTCCTTCAAGTTGTCCTTTTCTGTGCTGCCGCAAGCACAGCGGTTACTACTCTTCGATACGCGCTTTGGCTGGTCGTGATCATGACCTTCGCAATTGACATCGTGATGTTTGCGCGCGCGGGAAAAAATCAGGCACGAGCGCGTCGAGAACGCATCAAAGAGATGAGTGAAAGTAGGCAGGTTCAATGAGCGAAGAAACCACCGGGCCCTCGCGGGCAGCAATGGTCTTCACTGGGCTGGGCGCAGTTGTGGCTCTCGTCGTTGCCAGCGTCCTCGCGGGAGGAGCAAACCTGGGTACGACGGGCGCGGATGCGGGGGCACACTCAAGCGTGGCCTCGTCAAATCAGGTGAAAGAAACCGGTGAAACCACCCACGTGGAAATCGGTGTCCAAGGGATGTCTTTCACCCCCTCTGTCATTCATGTTCCGGCGGGAAACAGGCTGCACATTACTTTCACAAACACCGCGGAGCAACGCCACGATTTGGTCCTGGCCAATGGGCAAACGACCGGCTCTCTGGCCCCCGGTGCAAGCGCGGAACTGGATGCCGGAGTGATCACAGCCGATACCGAAGGCTGGTGCTCACTGCCGGGGCATCGTGAGATGGGGATGACGCTCAGCATTGTCGCCGATGGCGCAGCGGGCAGCTCTGCATCAGCAGGCTCGCACTCTGGCGGCACCTCCCACAACCACGAGGTTGCAACGGGAACGGGAATCCCCACCGCGGACCAACTGCGAGCCTACGCGGCGAAAGTTGATCCCTATCCCGCTGAAGTTGCGCCGGCCTCGGAAGAAAAAGACCACTACTACACCCTGGTTGCACGCGACGATATCGTGCAGAACCTGAGCGACGATGTCAGCCGGACGATCTGGACTTTCAACGGGAACACTCCTGCTCCGACCCTTCGAGGGAAGATCGGCGATACCTTCCACATCACCCTCAAAAATGAAGGGACCATGGGGCATTCTCTGGACTTCCACGCGGGCGATATTGCGCCGGATGAGGCCATGAAGACCATCGATCCGGGGCAAACGCTGGAATACACCTTCACAGCGAAGGCGGCCGGTATTTGGATGTATCACTGCTCGACGCACCCCATGTCCATGCACATTACCAACGGCATGACCGGTGCGGTGATTATTGACCCAAGCGATCTGCGCCCAGTGGATCACGAGTACGCGATGGTTGCGACCGAGCTGTATCTGGGGGATAACGGCGGAACCGCAAGCGCAACGAAGATCTCCTCGATGATGCCTGACCTGCAGGCATTCAACGGTCGCCCCTTCCAGTACGATGCGCACCCCCTCAAGGTCAAGGTCGGTGAACGCGTGCGTTTCTGGCTGATGGATTCGGGTCCGAATACTCCCATGTCCTTCCACATCGTCGGTGGGCAATTCGATACCGTCTGGGACGAGGGCGGATATACGCTCATTGATGGAGGCAATGCCATCAGCCGTGGGGGAGGGGGATCCCAAACCTTCCCCATGCTTCCCGCGCAGGGTGGTTTCGTGGAGCTTTCCTTCAAAGAGCCGGGAACCTACACCTTCGTTAACCATGTCATGAGCCTTGCCGAGGCCGGGGCCCATGGAAAGATTGAAGTGACGAACTAAGCCGCGGCACGCGCGCTCCGAACGAGGCGTACGTGGCGCGCAAGTCGCCGAGGGCAAGCGCTGTGTACAGGCTTTAAAGGGTGCGCGGCACCATACGCGTGGAGAGTGTCAAAGGTGCATGGAAGCGCATAAACTGACACAGTGCTGTCGACTTATGGGGAAATTCTTCGTCTGAACCGTGCTTGGCGTTTCTCGGCTGCTGGGTTCATTTTGCGTCTACCCATGTCCATCATGCCGATCTCGATGATCTTGTCGATCCAGGCGGCATATGGAAACTACACCCTCGCGGGCGTGGTCTCGGCGATCAATATCATCGCTTTGGCGGTGACTGCACCGATGTGGGCGCGACTGGTCGATCGCTATGGACAGCTCAAAGTCATGGGACCAGTTTTTGCGGTTTCAGCTATCGCGACCACGGTGCTCTTGTTTGCAACCCTAGAAGTCGCCTCCACATGGATCCTCTTCGTATCGGCAGGTATCGCGGGAGCCACGTGGGGTTCCCCGGGTGCTCTGGTTCGTGCACGTTGGATTCGCGCGACTGACACCGTTGCCCAGCTCAATAGTGCCTTCGCATTGGAGGCCGCAGTTGACGAGTTTGTCTACATCGTTGGCCCCGTGGTTGCAACGGTTCTGGGTACTGCTCTTCACCCAACAACGGGCGTTGCCGTTTCCATCGTCTTCCTTATCCTCGGGGCTGCGCTTTTCTTGGGACAGCGCTCTTCCGAGCCGGTTCCCGTATCCCATCGTTCGTCCGCCCACGGTGACGAGGCGGCGGACGCG
>USHU01000123.1 GCA_900554605.1 uncultured Actinomyces sp. | reverse complement strand
TGACGCCCTGGGCGCCAAGCGGAGGAATGATCATTCCGTCAATCACCTGGGGATCGTGGGCGACCCCCAGCATGCGGGAAATCGAAAAGCCGTAAATGTCCGCGTCCATGACGCCGACCTTCAGGCCCGAACGAGCCAGTGCGGCTGCAAGATTCGCCGTCATTGAAGATTTGCCGACACCGCCCTTACCGGAGGTCACAGCAATGACACGTGTCAGGGAATCGGGACGCGCGAAGAGAATTTCGCGCTCGGGGCGTCCACCGTTGAGCTTTTCGCGCAGGGCCTTCTTCTGCTCATCATTCATGACATCCATGGTCACCTTGACATCGGTGACGCCATTGAGTGCACCAAGGACCTTGTGAACGTCCTCGGAAATTGTGTTTCGCAGCGGACATCCTGCAGTCGTCAGAAGGATTGTTACCGAAACTGTGGAGCCATCGATCGCGACCTCATCAACCATATTGAGATCGGTAATCGGACGACGAATTTCCGGATCGATAACGGCCGACAGGGCATCAAGAACGTTCTGCGAAGTCAAAGTCATGGTGTCAATCCTATGACCCTAGCCGCTCTTGTGCGCAGCGGTTTAGCTCTCAGTGGTGCGAGGCGTTGAAAGATCTGCGGGATCGTCGTTGTCGATCGGCTCTGCTTTTTCTTCGCGAGCATCGAGTTCCTCGCGAAGGTCAGCCATCATATCGCGCAGTTCCGATCGAACGAAGTCTCGGGTTGCTACGTCTTGAAGAGCAATACGCAAAGCTGCAATTTCGCGGGTCAAATACTCGGTGTCAGCGAGGTTGCGTTCAGCGCGCTGACGATCTTGTTCTGCTTGCACGCGGTCGCGATCATCTTGACGATTCTGTGCAAGAAGAATGAGAGGTGCAGAGTAGGACGCCTGCGTGGAGAAAGCCAGGTTGAGCAGGATAAAGGGGTAGGGGTCCCAGGCGTACTTCTCTGAAACCTTGTACAGTATGACGTTTGCAGCAATCCAAGTCACGACGAAGATCGTCATGTACAAGATGAACTTTGGTGAGCCCATAAAACGGGCCGTGGCCTCGGCGAACTGGCCGAAACCATCACCGGAGGAACGGCGACGGAAAAGCTTAAACTTCCGCTCGCTTGGGGTATCAAGACGATCAGCCATCAATACTCCTTGCCATTACTCGGTCGGTGACATCGTCATCCCAGTCGCGCCAGTCGCGGGGGAGAAGCTCATCCAAGACGTCGTCAACAGACACGGCGCCCAAAAGGTGCCCATCTTCGTCAACAACGGGAAGAACGGTCAGATTGTACGTTGCGAGCAGACGTGTCACGGTCGCAACGTGCGCATTCGGAGAGAGCTTGTCCAAATCCGTATCCATGATGGTTCCCAAGAGAGTATTGGGAGGCTCGCGAAGAGCGCGTTGGAAATGGACAGCACCAAGATATTGCCCGGTTGGGGTCTCTAAGGGAGGGCGCGCAATGAAGGTTGCTGCAGCCAAAGAAACAGGGAGGTCAGATCGTCGAATCGAGGCCAGCATTTGAGCCACGGTCGCATCGGGTCCGAGAATCACCGGTTCGGTTGTCATCAGCGAACCCGCCGTTGATTCCTTGTACGCCATCAATCGGCGAACGTCCGCGGCCTCATCCGGTTCCATCAAGGACAGAAGGGATTGAGCCGTTTCAACGGGGAGCTCGGCGACAAGGTCGGCTGCATCGTCAGGTTGCATGACGTCCAAAACGTCAGCGGCTCGACTTGCTTCCAACTGAGACAGGATCGACACGCGGTCGTCATCGCCCAGCTCTTCCAGCACGTCTGCAAGACGTGAGTCCGGGAGTTCAGCGGCCACTGCCAGCTGACGATCAGCGGGAAGATCATGGATGAAGTCCGCAAGGTCCGCGGGCTTCATGTCTTCGGTCTGCTGAATAAGCGCTGTTGCGGCCTGGTTTGAGTCGGTCTTGAGGAGCGAAGAAACTTCATCCACTCCGACAGTCATGGTGGTTCCGCCGCGCTTGAAGCCCAAAGTGGTCGTGCGGATACGTTGGACGTGGAGGGTAGAAATGATCCAGTCACGAGGCCGGCGCTGCTGCATTGCAACATCAAGGATCTTGACAGTGCCACTTCCGTCGTTCATGGTCACTTCGCGGTCGAAGAGCTCTGTAATCACCAGGGTTTCGACGGGGCGTTGGGAGAAGGAACGAATATTGAGCAAGCCGGTGGTGATCACTGAGCCTGCTTCGATTGCAGTGACTCGCGTAAAGGGAAGGAATACGCGCTTTCGGGGACCGACCTCGACAACGAAGCCAATGACATTCGCGGTTGAGTTCAATCGGAAAGTCACCACAACGTCATGGATGACTCCCACTTTTTCGCCCAGGGGGTCAAAGACGCTCGTTCCGGCAAGTTTGCCGATAAAGATACGACGTCCTGCTGTTCCGACGTTTAAAGGTGCACTGCTCACTGGGCCAGTTTATCCCCACAGCGAACTTCTTACCCGCCCATCCATCTTGAGTTCTCGCTACGATGGCAGCACGAGGAAAGGGAAAACATGAGCGTACCTGTCAATGGAGTTGTGCGGAGAAACGGTGGCGGACGGCTGCCCGATGGCACGGAGGTTGCCTCCTACGGCTCCTATGAAGAAGCCCTTGCTGCGCTTGAGGTTCTGGCCAGCAATGATTTCGAAGTCGAACAGGTCAGTGTCGTTGGAACCGACTTGTATTCGGTAGAACGAATCATGGGACGCGTCACCTGGGCGCGTGCAGTCTCCTCTGCAGTGATGAATGGTGCACTCTGGGGCGCAATGATCGGCATCGTGCTCTCAATCAACCAGGGAAACACCATGGTGTGGGTGGGGGCGTGCATGCTTGCCGGTGCCTTCATGACCGCGTGCCTGAGCACTTCCCTTTTCTTCATGCGCAGGCGCCGACGCGATTTTTACTCTCAATCCCAAGTGGTTGCTGGGCGTTACGCAGTCATCATCGCCAAGGCTGCGGGTGCGGATCGCATTCGTGAGGCCGTTGAGCTATTGCAAAAGACTCAGGGCAATCAGATGCGTCCGCGTCGGGCGCGCGCGCCCCGCGAAAGCAGCGGTCCTACAGAGTATGGATCGCGCCCAGATGAACAGCCGCGCTTTGGAGTGCGTCTTTCTCAAACAGCGGATGCTCCGCAACAGCAGGCACAGCCCACCGCCTCGTCAGACCAAGGTAAAGCAGAGGGTGCTCCCTCAGATTCCTCTGAAGAAGCACCCTGGCCGGATTCTCAGGACTGAAAGCTAGGCGCGCTGCTGCGCCTGGCGAATCCATTCCTCAACATCGGCAATCTTTCGAGGAATGTCCTCTGACATTCGCGTGACGCTTCCATCGGCGTTGACCAGAACATCGTCTTCAATGCGCACGCCGATTCCACGGAATTCCTCGGGGATGGCCATGTCATCGGCACGGAAATACAGGCCGGGCTCAATCGTGAAGCACATTCCGGGCTGCAAGAACGCATCTTGGTACATTTCGCGGCGCGCCTGAGCGCAGTCGTGAACGTCCAACCCCAGGTGGTGGCTGGTGCCGTGGGGCATCCAGCGGCGGTGCTGCTGGCCTTCGGGGGAGAGTGATTCTTCGGCGCTCACAGGCAGAAGTCCCCACTCCTCAAGGCGTGCGGCGATGACCTTCATTGCAGCATCGTGAACATCGCGGAAGCGTGTTCCCGGCTGGTTCGCGCGTTCGAGTGCGGCCTCGCAGGCATCCAAAACCGCCTGATAGACCTTCGCCTGAGTGGGGGAGAAGGTTCCATTGACGGGGAGCGTACGGGTGATATCTGCGGTGTACAGAGAATCGACCTCGACGCCAGCATCGACCAGAACCAGGTCGCCTTCGTTCACGGGACCATCGTTATCGATCCAGTGGAGCGTATTCGCGTGGTTTCCCGAGGCCGCAATGGTGTCGTAGCCCAGACCGTTGCCTTCTTCGCGCGCGCCCGCTCCGAAAGCACCTTCGATCACGCGCTCGCCGCGATGGTGTCCCACGGCGCGGGGGAGGGCCCGCAAGATGTCTTCAAAACCGGCCTTCGTGATCTCGATTGCGCGACGAAGTTCAGAAATTTCGAACTCATCCTTGCACAGGCGAATCTCGGACAGGCGTTCCTCAAGTG
>USHU01000122.1 GCA_900554605.1 uncultured Actinomyces sp. | reverse complement strand
CAGCCTCGAGCTCATCAAGGAAACGATCGACCACACGCGCAGTGAGATCGGTGTTCTCCAGATGCTCGCCAACCAGCCTTTCAGCAAGCTCGCTCGCGAGAAGACCCACATCGCTGCGAAGCGAAATTTGAGCAGCCTGACGTTCGGCGAGAATCTGGCGCTGAGCCGCGTCCTGAACTCGCTGAGCTTCTGCTAGGGCCTCAGTGCGAGCCTGAGCGACAATCTGTTGAGCTTGCGCACGGGCATCCTCACGGATCTGGTGAGCCTCAGCCTGAGCATCACGAAGCATCTCATCTTTCTTACGTGAAGCAAGAGAGAGATCTTCACGAGCTTTCTCAGCGTTATCGAGGCCTTCCTGAATCGCATCGCGTCGCTGGTCGATCATCGAGTAGATCCGCGGCAACGCGTAGCGACCGACGACCAAGAGGATAAGCAGGAGAATCAGCGCTGACCAGAAAATCTCATAGAGAGGAGGCAGAACAACGCCAATTCCTCCGACCGATCCCTCGGACATAGGAACAAGCTGTGCGAACATCAGACGATGAAGGGCAGAACGAAGCCGATCAGGCCAAGAGCCTCAGCAAGTGCCGCACCAATAATCATGTTGGTGAAGAGCCTACCGGCGATCTCAGGCTGGCGTGCAGTTGCTTCCTGGGTCTTTCCCACGAGGAGGCCAATACCAATACCAGGGCCAATCGCAGCCAGGCCGTAGCCGATGTAGGCAAGGGATCCGGTCATTTTTCTTTCCTTTTCCTTTGGTGAATCAGTCGAAAGCGCAAGAAGCCTTTAGTGTTCTTCGACTGAAAGCTTGATGTAGACGGCCGTCAGCATGGCGAAAATATAGGCCTGCAAGACAGCCACGAAAATTTCGAAGAGCGTCGCTGCAACCGCGCCAGCTCCGGTTAAGAGGGCACCAGTCTGTTTCATACCGGCAGCGATGAGAAGATTTGACGTTCCGAAATAGGTCAGTGCAAGAAGCAAGTGCCCTGAAATCATGTTGCACAGAAGACGAATAGCCAGGGTTGCGGGACGAACAATAAAAGTCGAGAAGAACTCGATGGGGGTGATGAGGAAGTAGATCGGCCAGGGCAATCCCTTGGGGAAAAGCTGCGACTTGAAGAAATGGAAGAAGCCGTGCTGTTTAATTCCGGCACCCACGAATGAGACGTAGGCGATGACGGCGAAAACAATCGGTACGGCCATCACAGAGGAAGCTGCGATATTCATCCCGGGGATAATTCCCTGGATATTCATAAAAAGGACACCGAAGAATACAACACCAATAAAGGCGGCCCAACGACGGCCTCGGCCTTCACCTAGCATCGCAACGGAAATACCATTGCGAACAAACTCGGCTGCCATTTCGAGGAGGACCTGTCCCCGCCCGGGCATGAGCTTGACGCTGCGCGCACCAAGCCAGAAAACCAAGCACAGTGTAATTCCAGCGACCACGCGCACCAGTGTCAGCCGATTGAATTGGAAGAGTGTACCCTCACCAAAAAATGCATCGGGGAAGAAATCATGGATACCGGGAGCGTGGGGCGCCTGCGTAACAGCGGGAATACATGTTGCAGCAGCAATCAGTGCGACAATACCGATGAGAACCTTGTACCACAAAGGCATAGCGTAGCTGCGCTGTGTGGCCTTCTCTTCGCCGAGAACTGTCGCTTCCACGTGTTTCACTTCCTCACTAGGGTCAACCCGCTCCAGTGTAGCCCAGCTAGTTGCGTTGATGCAGTTATACGTCCAGAGATTGTCCTGAGAAAGATCCCTCAGTCATTTTCTTCGTTATGCGAAGCGCTTTCAGTTCGACGGTACTCACGCATAATGCGCGAAAAAACAACGCCAAGGTAGATGAACACGAGGAAATGCTCGCAAATCAGAACAAGTCCAACGACGAGCGCAGAGACACCCCAAGCTTTGCTCAGGAACAGTCCAATGATCAGGACAAGAAAAGTCCCTCCCATATGAGCCCAAACCCATGCGGAACGATTAAGAGAATCTGCACAGATCATCGCGCGCACGCACACTGTCGTGACCGCTCCAAGAACTATGATGCACCCAGAAAGAAGAAGGCTCTTGCGTCCCCACCCCGCGTACAGCGCCCAAGCCAAAGCGACACCGGCGCCGATGAGGATGACGATACCCAAGCGTCGAACGGCCTGAAGAAGCTCCTCGCTTCGAGCTTGCAATGAGTCAGTCATTGTGTCTTCCGTCTTTCTTGTCTACGTCGAGGCCCACGGCCAAATAACAGGGAATAGGTTGGGAATTCCGATGCGGTGAAACGCATTCCGATGAAGAGGGCTGGCAACGTACATAAAGCGACGACCCTCCAGTCATACATCAAGAGAGCGACGGGAGGGAAAGCAACCAAAGCCGTCCACATCCACAAAATTGCCACGACGCCTCGGTGTGAGTGGCCTCGTTCAAGCAATCGGTCATGAAAGTGGGAACGGTCTGCGTGGAAGGGGCTCTTTCCTCGGAGCATGCGTCGAACACTGGTCACGACGAGGTCGCCAATAGGAACGAGGATCACGGAGATAGGCAGCAGCAAGGGAAGCAACGAGACGATGAGCTGCTGACTACCCAGAAGCGAGGGGTCAACCTGGCCCGTCACGATGATGCCAGCGGAAGCAAGCACAAGACCCATCGTTTCTGAGCCACCGCCCATCATGATCGATGAGGGGTGGTAATTGAACCAGAGGAACCCCAGGCAGACCCCCACCAAGGTGATGACCGCCAATGAAGCGGTGGTCGCATAGGAGGCAGCGCCCATGATGCGGGTGAGCACGTAGGAATAGACGAAAAACGCAGCAGCGCCAATGCCAACGATTCCCGCGGCAAGGCCGTCCAAGCCGTCAATAAAGTTCACCGCATTCATGATTCCGACGATCAGAAGAACAGTGAGCATCAGTGATAGACGTGAGGATCCAATCGTCAGACCAAATATGGGGAAACTGACCAGTTGGACGCCGTTAAACGCCATCGATCCGGCAATCAGTATCTGACCCGATAGCTTCGTCATCCAGTCAAGTTCGACGACATCGTCAACGACGCCAAGGGCACACATCGCACACGCCCCGCCGACAACTGCCCATGCCGTGTTCGTTTCAAAAAGCGGGGCCATGTAGGGAATACGCGCGCTAATGAGCATCGTGATGACCAAGGCAATGGTGATTGCGATGCCTCCAAGCCGAGGAATCGGCGCAGCCTGGATATCTCGGCTTCGCAGTTTGGGGACGATCCCCCATTTCAGGCATGCCCATCGCACAAGTGGCGTCAGCAGGACCGTCAATGCGGCCGCGACAACCATCAGCAGGACATAGACCTTCACGGCGTCGATGTCTCCTCCCTCAGCGCGTTGCAGGCTGGTATCCCAGCACAGTAGCAATATCTTTGAGGGCCCATGCGCCTTCGCGCAGCAGTGTCGCCTTCCCATGCGCACAATCAATGATTGTTGAGGGAATGGCGCTCTTGGTCGGCCCCGAATCCACGTAACAGTTTACAGTGCCGCCGAAATATCCACGTGCTTCTTCCACATTGGTCGCCGGAGGCTGCCCCGTAAGGTTTGCTGAGGTAACCGCCATGGGGCCAACTGTACCCAAAAGCTCACACACGGCCTCGTGAGCGGGCATGCGCAAAGCCACAGTTCCACCGGTTTGTCCCAGATCCCAGTCAACACGTGGATTTGCTTTGACGATCACGGTCAGCGCCCCCGGCCAGAAGGATTCCATGAGTCGAATGGCGTCGGCGCTCAGATCAGTAGAAACCTCGTAGGCTTGCTCGACAGAAGCAAGCAGTACCGGAGGAGGCATGGTTTCATTCCGACCTTTCGCGGCAAGCAGCGCACGAACTGAGTCATGGTTATCCGCACGCACTCCAATCCCGTAGACGGTGTCGGTAGGGAGAACAACGAGGTCTCCATTGGCAATGCGTTCACTGACAAAGGCGAGATCCACCGGATCCCACCCTAGGCGACAGTCAAGAATATGCTCCACCGTTTTCTACTCTCCTTCGGTGTATCGAGCGAATAAAAAGCGTGGGACGCCAGCTAAATCACTGAGCGTTCGGACCTGAGTGAAGCCGCGATCGCGTGCATATTCCTTCAAGGTCTGTGCTTGCGATGCCGAGTGTTCCATGACTAAAAGGCCGTCTTT
>USHU01000121.1 GCA_900554605.1 uncultured Actinomyces sp. | reverse complement strand
CGGGAGCGCCGCGAGCGGTCGGAATGCGCGAAAGACGAGTAGGGCGAGCGGGTAGGCGACGGGTGCTCCACTCTTCGCGAACGTCTGGCCGTTTTCCCAACGTCCCCGCTCGCTCTCCCGCCGCCTAGTGAGCGCTAGATTTCGTGCTTGACGGAGCCGGTTGAGTGCTCTTTTGCGCGCTTTGGCTCGGAGTTGGCTGCTCGATCAGCTGCCCATCGTCTCCAATCTTCACGCAAGCCTTCGTCGGCTGTGAAGAACGGCCATTTTCAGCCACCGAAACAACCTCGATGCACACGTCACCAGGAACGGTCTTCGCGGAAACCGCATTCTGACGAGTATCCGCAACAACATCATCTTGGCCGGGCTTACTGACCGTGTAAACGTAACGCCTGCGGCCAGCCGAAGAGGAAGCAGCCGCGGGGTCCGTCCAACTCCACTGAATGTTATCCCCGTTCACGCGGGCAACGAGCTGCTCGACCGCCGGCGGAGGAACCGAAACGGGGTCTTCTCCTTGCGCGCTCGTTGTTACGCTTGCGGAGGGAGTCGGGGTCGTATCGCCGACACCGACGATCTTTCCGCCGCCCGTCAGCATTGCGACAATAACAGCGCCTAAAACAACCATTCCCAAGATGACAAGCGCAACGATCGCGATGATTCTCTTCGGACCCGAAGATCGACCATCTGGCAGATATCCCAAGGGATGCGAGGTATCGAAGGTGTTCTCAGTCGTATGCCCTGGAGCTCGCCACGAGTCCGGCGCAGGCGCATAGCCCGCCCCAAACGCCTCACTCGCCCTTCCCTCAGCTGCAGGCGCCTGACCCATCTGCGGATTAGCTGCGGAAGGATCCCCAAGTTCGGTAGCGCCAGCTTGTGTTGACGCCGCTCCTGAAGCACCCTCCTGAGCTGCATTGATCCCCGAGGCCGTGGCCGGGACGGCAGTAACATCGCCGCCAGCCCCACCCCCGGTAGGTGCGGGCGAAGTAAAGGAATAATCGGGAGCCGAGGAGGGACGAAGATCCACAGAAGACGGACGCAGGCGCGTACGCTCCGCATCAATCGATGGCATCGCACGAAGACGCGTTGCCTCGTCTTGAGCGGCTCCCCCGGAAAATTGATCCGACTGGTCCGCATTCCATGAAGTTGAAGCATCCGCCGAAGACCCTGATGCCGTCTGCCCACCAAAACTGGAGAGCGCATTTCCATCGCGCAACTCCATCTTCGTCACAGGACGCCCCATGAGCGTCTGGATTTCCTGGAGCTGACGGCCTAACTCGGCGGCAGAAGAGGTTCGTTTTCGAGGATCCAATTGCATCGCGTGGCGCAGGACCCTCTCGAGTTCCTTGGGGGCATCGGGGCGCGAAAGACCACGAATTCGCCCCTCGTACACGCGGGCGGCGACAGAAGCTGCGCTATTGTCACCAACCGGGTCCTCGAAAGGACTACGACCACTCAGGAAAGTCCACAGCGTCGTTGCGAGCGCCCACACGTCCTGAGTCGGATGCGCATGAGTCGAACGATTGTGCTGTTCCGGGGGAGCCCAAAGAACAGAAAAACCATCCAAGCTTCCCTTCTCCAGAGCACCGATGCGAGCAGCAACACCAAAGTCGCCCAACACCGGGTAGGAGTAGGAATCGAACATGACGTTCGCGGGCTTGATATCGCGATGAACGTAGCCATTGCGGTGCAGCATTTCGACACCGCCGCACAGCCTGATCACGACGTCAAGCGCGCGATCCACGGCCAAGGGCATTCGCCGTACCTG
Source organism: uncultured Actinomyces sp. (assembly GCA_900554605.1). GTDB lineage: Bacteria > Actinomycetota > Actinomycetes > Actinomycetales > Actinomycetaceae > Pauljensenia. Next base: position 2,416 of record USHU01000121.1, on the reverse strand, counting down.
CTCGGCCACATTCGCTACCGGGCAAAACTCCATCTCCAGATAGGGGCGACCATCCGGAGAGGTTCCAATGGAATACAACTCCACCACGGCGGGATGGCCGGCGATGGAGGTCATCACATCGGCCTCGTGGCGAATCTGCGCATACTCCACCTGATCGCCCACCGAGCGCGCAACCTTCACGGCGACTTCGCGCGCGGGCTGTTCTTGGCGATACAGGTGCACGTCCGCGAAACCACCCGAACCAAGCGAACGCAGCCAGGTATGACCGGGCAGTTCAGGGGGCGGAAGGCGACGTGCTGGAACCGAAGGCGTCATGACTGGTGTCCTCTAAAAGGATGGCGGAGGCGTCGACGAAGCACACCAAGCGGAGATGCTCCATGCTTTTGGCGATAGCGTGCGCTCAAGGAGGTCACAGATAGGGCGCGACGAATCCTGGTCCAACGCGACGCATTCGATTTCAGCTCACTGCTGAGTTCATCAACGATCTGCCACGATTCATCGGCCTGCTGCGCAAGGGCCTCGTCACCGGAGAAGTCCGCGGTATCGGCCGCGCGCGCAACGCGTACTGGTCTGGGCAATTCCTCACCAAACTGGTACCACTGCGCGTTCGACATCGATCCAGGCTTCGCGGCACTCGCCGGCCACAAAGGCGAAGAGGTGAGCATCCACGCGGCTTCCTGGCGAGTCATATCCGTGGGAACGACAACGCCCGCATCGCGCGCGAGATCAACGACCTCATCCCACGAACCCGTAAGCGCACGAGAAGGCGCAGCCCCGCGACGCTTCTTACGGCGACGACTCTTCGCCACAAGAATGGCAAGCAACGGAACCGTCAGCAAGGCAAGAACACCGCCACCGGTTGCAATAGCTCCCCACGGGATCTTCAAGCGAGAATCATCATTCGAATCCGAACCACGGTCCGACGTCGAAGGCGGAAGATCTGCCGGTTCTTCGGGAGGCTCCGGGGGTTGGAGCACCTGGGGACGCGGGACTGAGCGAGGACGAGTTTCCTCTGTAATCGGCTTCTGATCCCTGGGCGGTGTCGGGTCAAAAATCGCCCAGCCGACACCTTGGAATTCAACCTCAACCCACGCGTGAATATCTGAACCGCGCAGGTCAATGTCTCCACCCTTCGAGTCATTCGGGTAGGCGCCCATGACAACGCGAGCGTTCATGCCCAGGCTGTGCAGCATGAGGGCCATGAGCACGGAGTACTGCTCATCGTCACCGATCATCTGTTCGCTCTCGAGCATGCGAGTCAAACGGTCCGCGCGGCTACCCGGGCGGGACTTGGGATCATCGGCGTTCTCGTAGAAGCCCTTTTCCTTCAGGTGACGTTCGATCGCTCGAGCTTTAGCGAGGTCTCCCTGCTCGGCAGCAGACTTCTGGGTTGCGAACTCACGAATTTCGTCCGGGACACTGGTGTCTCCACCGGTATAGGGCACGGCGTGAGTTCCGGAAAGCTGACCATCAGACCAGATCGGAACGATCATCGACTCCGTGGAGTACTCCATGTTCCCGCCCTGGACATTCTTCGTGGTCGACAGCGCGGCATTAGCCCACGCATCGTAGTAAAGACCGTCCTGAAGAGTCGTCGCTTGCGCGGTTGCTTGAGTACCTGAGGCCGATGTGTCCTGGTTGAAGACGATAGTCGAGGGGGTTCCCACGATGGGGACCCACGGCCCCAAAAGCTGCGAGGTCTTCAAGGACATCTGGGCTGTCGAGCTTCCCTCGACAGGCTTGTGCTGGGGCAAGGTCGATCCCACATGGATATAGCCGTTTGACGGTCCCTTACCCGGAGACAACATGGTCATCGTGGTGCCGTCGTAGCTATCCATGACACCGATACGCACGCGCGCACCCTCGGGCAAACCATCCACGTGAATCAATGTGTCTTCTTTGAGGTCCACGTTGTAGTGGCGGAAAGCAGACAGAGGCGAAGGATATTGGCGAGCATCCAACGGGGGTTGAACGACATCGCGAAGAACGATGCGCGAATACCACGGGCCGTAAAGGTTCGTCAGTGGGACAGCTGCGCCCGCAACCAGGGCAATTACCAAGAGCCCGCCCGCAATTTGGCGTCCCACGTGGATCGTGCCCTGCCTCCCCGAGTTGTTTCACCCAGGGTCGTTGCCGCATCGGCATCGATCGCTCCTCCTACGCGAACGTCTAGACCGGCCTCGAGGCGACGATACTGTCCTGCCCACGCGCACCAGCCCAAGGCAAGCGCCCACCACACAGCGACCAGGTAGATATTTGGGAAAGTTCCACCTTTACCCCACGCGATGCCAACAATGCCCATGATCGCAACAGGAAGAACCGCCGCGATCGCGCGTCCTGACCGCAGAACGAGGAGAGCTGCGATGAAAGAACACAGGAGTCCCGTCAGCCACGGAACCATCGTGGGACCGATGTA
>USHU01000120.1 GCA_900554605.1 uncultured Actinomyces sp. | reverse complement strand
GCGCAGCCTCCAATGCGCTGGCAAGCCAAGCAGAGGATTCTTGGAAGTCGTAATCCCAAAACGGAGCACACTCTCCCCAGCCCTCTTCGCCATGGAGGAGAAGGCCTTCGCGCACATCAATCCCTCGAAAACGCACACGCATGGGGATTGAATAGACGAGCACTCGATCAATCCCCTCGAGTACGCGTCGCGTATCGGAAGGTAGTTGATCAAGGGGGAGTTCGTGGAGACGGAGAGGCGAAGCATCCGCATGCGTCTTCTCCACTATGCGATCCCTTATCTCTCAACGACTAGTGCTGAACGCGGAGCCAGGACCACGTGTCCCGTGCATTCACTTCCGCTGAGAAGATCTTTGCCCACAATCCCGCTCAGTTCAACTGCACGATCAGAATGGTTGAGGAGGAAGAGGAAGCCCTCGCGTTCCTGTGCCTCAACTCCGCGAGGAAGATCGGGGAAGACTGGGAGAAGTCGCGCGTAGCTCGCCCACATGCGCACAAGAACCGAACGGGAGAGTGCATCGAAGTCGGCTGCGGCATACCACACCGACCCCTGACCAACTCTGTTTCGGCTCAGTGCGCACGCTCCCGCAAGGTCGACTCCGCCGCCTCGGCCATCAAAGTAGGCCACGCACTCAACGCCGGCCGAGGAATTTCCTTCGCCGAGGCCTCGCCACTCATGTTCGCCGGTGGGAACAATCTTTTCGGCCCAACGTCCCGAGCGCAGGTCTTTGGCAACGTCGCCAACCAGCTCGATGGTTCGCTTGAGAGCCTCGTTGTCGGTATCAATTCCACACCAGTTCAGGGCAGCGGGAGTTTCTACGGCACCGGAAATCCTGTAAGCAGTGCTCTCACGAGTATCGTAAGTGCGCCCCTGAGAGGGCCCGGTCAAGGTCGAGTGTTCGACAACCTTCACTCCGGCAAGGTCTGCAAGAGAGCCCAAGTACCCGCCCAAAATCGCACCGCACTGGCTGTCCACAACGGCGCTTGGGGCGGTGATGACTACCTGCGCGCCGCGCTCGGCGGCAATGCACAAAGAGTGCGCCATGTGGGGGTAGTCGATAAAGACCGCCGGCACAACAACGAGATCGTAGGAGGTGAAATCGTTATCAACGCCCACGACATCGGTCGCGATTCCTGCCTCCCACAGGCTTTGGTGCCAGGACTTAGCGGGCGCGAAGTTCCCCCACGAATCTGTGGGATTTTCAGAACTAATCGGACCGATCGCATAGTGGCGTGCCCACTCGCTCTCCCAGTCAATGACAACTGCAGCGCGGGCACTCATGCGAGTCCCCGTAATAGGCGCCAAAGACTTTAGAGCTTGACCGGTGCTCACAACATCCGTCCAGATCGGCGAATCTTCGCCAGAGTGGGGCACCATCCCAGCATGGAAGGTTTCCGACCCCTTGGCGGATTGGCGCCATTGGAATTGGAGGATTCCATCCGCTCCGTGAGCGAGCCTTGCGATGGTCCACAAAAGGAACTGTCCGGGGCGCTTGGGAGAGTTTTGGGGTCGCCACTGCACCGCTCCCGGGCTCTGTTCCATCAGCAGCCAGGGAGCACCATCGCCGAGGCCGCGCATGACGTCACCCTGCCATGCGATGTCGTGTGCAGCCTGAGGATCTGCGGGGTCCGGGTAGGAATCATCAGCGATGATGTCACACAGTGGTGCCCACTTGCGGTAGTCGAGAAGCGGGAAGGTCCCCATAAAATTCGTCGTGATTGGTCGGTCCGAATAGCGACGAATCACTTCTCGTTCACGTTCCATCTGGGAACGCAGAGCGTAGTCACTAAAGCGACGCCAATCCAGCATTTGCGAGGGGTTGTGGAAAGTCGGCATCGCACGCGGGGGCTGAATCTGCGCAATATCGGTGTAAGTCTGGGACCAAAATGCAGTTCCCCAGGCCCGATTGATCGCTTCGATAGTGCCGTAGCGCTCCAGCAGCCACTGACGGAAAGCGTACGCAGATTCCTCGTCGAAGCTCTCCCAGATATGGCAGCCATATTCGTTGGAAATGTGCCACATGACGACGCCCGGGTGATCGCCGAAACGACGAGCCATGGCCTCGGTCAGTGCACAGGCCTTTTGGGAGAAGAGCGCACTGGAAGGGTTGTACTGTTGGCGCGATCCAAAGCCCAAGCGCACGCCTCGAGAATCGACGGGAAGAGTCTCGGGATAGCGCTGCGCCATCCAGGCCGGAGGGGAAGCAGTCCCATTGGCCAGATCCACGCTAATGCCGGCATTGTGGAGCTGGTCAATGAGGTCTGCTAGCCAATCGAGGTCGTAGCGACCTTCTTCGGGTTCAAGGGATGCCCACGAGAAGATTCCCAGCGATATCAGCGTGACTCCGGCCTCGACCATGCGTTCAATGTCGCGCAGGTTGGTCTCGCGGTCCCACTGTTCAGGGTTCCAATCGCCCCCGTAGGCAATCCCTTCCATTCCCTGCCCTTTCTATCCCTTGACGGAGCCAGCAGCCAGGCCCGATTGCCAGTACTTCTGCAAGCCAAGGAATAGCACGATGAGCGGCAAAACACCCAAGAGGGCGCCCAGCATGACTGCGCCCTTTTGAGGAGCATAGTAACTCATCATCCCGTACAAGCCCAGTGTGACGGGCTTGAGTTCAGGCGTCGAGACCATCATCAAGGGAAGCAGGAAGTTGTTCCAGGTTGCCACGAAGATGAAAAGGAAGATCGTGACCATTGCGGGAGCCAGTAGGCGCAAAACAATCGTGAAAAAGACTCGAGCTTCTGAGGCCCCATCGATGCGCGCGGCCTCGATGAGCTCGGTCGGAACCGAAGAATCCGCATAGACCCGGCCAAGGAACACACCGAAGGGAGACACGCAGCTGGGAATGAGGATCGCCCAGACCGTGTCGGTCAGACCCAGGTTATGGAAGACCACGTACAGGGGAATCGTGAGCAGGGCGACCGGCATGAGCAGACCCGCCATGATCATGGCCATGGAGACATTGCGTCCGGGGAAGACGAATTTCGCCATTGCATAACCTGCTGCGACCGAGATCAAAGTTCCGATGATCCCTGCTGTTGTTGAGTAGAAGAGGGAGTTGAGCACCCAGCGCCAGAACAGGCCCTGAGTCCACCCCATGAGCTTCGTGTAGTTGTCTCCCAATTCAAAGTGACCAAACCAGAAGCCGTTGGTGGAAACAAGATCGGCATTCGACTTCGTTGAGGAGAACATCACCCAGATGATCGGCAAAACGAAGTAGAGCATGGTGAAGGTCAGTGCAACGATCGTCACGATTCGAGCGAGCTTCGAGGGTGCGAGTGAACGCGGGGGCATTCCCTCGAGAGAGGGGGTGTACTGACGCCCATCGGACAGTGTGCGCGTGGTGGTACTCATCGGACGGTCTTCCTTTGCAAGAGTGCGTAGATCACGGCAAGTCCGCCCGCAACCAGCGCCATAACGATTGAGATTGCCGAGGCCGGACCATCACCACCGGGTGAGATCTGACCAAACATGGTGTTGTAGGCCATCATCATGGGCGTGTAAGCATTGCCCATCCACCTATTGGACGAGTACATGACCGCGGGCTCGTTGAAGAGCTGAATCGTGCCGATGATTGAGAGCAGCACTGCCAGCAGTGCTGCGGAAGAGACCATGGGGATCTTGATGCTGCGAACGATCTGCCAGGAAGAAGCGCCATCCAAGCGCGCGGCCTCGTAGAGTTCGTGGGGAATTGCCTGGAGCGCGGCCAAGAAGATCAGCATGTTGTAGCCGGTGTAGGTCCAGGTCGTCATATTTGCCATCGAGGCGAGAATCGGGGCACCCGGTGCCATGAAGTCTACGTGAAGTCCCAGGGAATCAAAGAACTTCACGATGGGCGAGAGTTCAGGGGTGTAGATGTAGAGCCAGACCATTGCGGCGACGATGCCGGGGATGGCGAAAGGCAGGAAGTAGGTCAGTCGGAAAAAGCCTGCGCGGCGGACCAAGAAGGAGTCCAGAACAAGGGCGAGGACAAGAGCTGAGATGATCATGAAGGGGATCTGGAAGGCCGCATAGATCACGACTCGTCCCATGCCCGTCCAGAAGTCGGCGGAAGTGATGACCATGGCGAAGTTATCGAAGCCGACGAATTGATTTTCAAGTTCGCCGCCGCCGTAGAGGCCACCGCCGCTTGCGACCTGACGGAAGAAGGATTGGTAGATTGCCACGCAAATCGGAACGGCAAAAACC
>USHU01000119.1 GCA_900554605.1 uncultured Actinomyces sp. | reverse complement strand
ATCTGAGGATCGATGCTCTGCAAGCCAGCCAAGAAAAGCAACATGAAGTAGCCCGCTTCTTGCCACACGGTAATCCCGCCAAGGGTTGCCAGCGGTGCGGTGGTGAGCCACTGCTGGGTGGGAAGGTGCAGGCTGGAGAGCACCGAGTTCAAGATACCCGTCGTCGGGTCCAAGATATTGCGCCACATCAAGCCAACGATGGCCACCGAGGTCATGTAGGGGGTCAGGATCATCGTGCGCGCAAGGGTACGCCCACGGAATTTCTGGTTGAGGATGAGCGCGAGGAGCAATCCCACGCACGCACCCAAAATCAGTGCGGAGGCCGCGTAGATCAGGGTGATTCCGAAGGCGTGCTGGACTTCGGGGTCACGGATGATCGAGGAATAGTTCTTCCATCCCACGGGGCGCAGCGTTGTAAAGCCGCGCGTGAAGGACAGCTGAAATTCCTGGATCAGCGGCCAGAACATGAAGAGAACGAAGTAGATGATCGCGGGGGTCAGGAAGAGATACGCGGTACGCGCTTGGCGTGCGCGCATCCCTCCCCGACGCCCCCGGCTCCGAGTCGAGACGGACATGAGTTACTGCTTCAGGAGTCCCGCAACCGTGGTCTCGTAGGTCTGGACCTGAGCAGCCGGGTCCTTTCCATTAAGGATGATCTCTTCGTACATCACCTTGCGAGCGTCCGAGATCTTTGCGGCATTTTCGTTACCCCAGAATGCCTTGTCGGGGGTCGCGGCAAATTCACGCGACTTAGCGACGACGGAGAGAATCGGATCATTCTTCACAACGTCAGAGTTCGCCCAGGACTTACGCGACATTGCCATTCCGGTCTCAGCGGTAACGGCTTCTTGGACCTTGAGGCTGGTCATATCCTTGATGAGCTGCCATGCGAGCTCTGCGTTCTGCGACTTCGAAGGGATCATCATGCCCGAGCCAGCCAGGTAGGTCTTCTGGACATCGCCCTTGAGGGGTTCACCAACGGTCAGCGGGAAGTTCGGATCTTCCTTGCGCACTGCTGAGATATCCCAGGGACCGGTGAGGATGAAGCCTGCTCGCTTGGAGGTGAAAACCTTACGCGGTGCAGCGTAGTCATTCGAGGCAACAGGAACCGGGGCCAGCTTGTCCTTGTAGATCAGGTCGTACTGGAACTGCATGGCTTCAGTCGCCTTGGCTGCGGGAGTCATGGGCTCGTTGCCATCCTTGGTGAAGGTGACCCCGGCCTGCATGAGGAATGGAACGGTGTAGGAGGCGTCGTTGTTGAGTGCCAGACCGTACTCAACGCCGGATTCCTGGATCTTCTTGGAGGCTTCGCGCAGTTCATCCCACGTCTTGGGCATGGTCACACCGGCCTTGTCCATCATTTCCTTGTTACCGAAGACGAGGCCGCCCATGGTCACGTGGAGAGGAATGCCGTAGGTCTTGCCGTCGGCTTGACGGTTTGCAAGGCCGGACTCGACGAAGTCATCGAGGAATCCGGGTTCCTTCTGGAGGAAGGGATCCAAGGACATGATGTTGCCGTCTGCGCCCCAGCGAGTGGACCACCAGCCGCCGTTTTCTTCGACGAGGTCAGGGGTCTGGCCGGAGAGGAAGTCAGCGGTGAGCTTTTGCTGCAGGTCGCCCCACTGGTAGTACTGGACGTTGATCTTGACGTTGTGTTCCTTCTCGAAGGCCGCGAAGGTGTCGGTGTAGGCCTTGTAATCGCGGCCAGCCGACATGTAGATCAGGATTTCCTTACCGGTGCGATCACCCTGGATTCCCAGCGACTGCGAGGATTCGCTCGAGGAGTCAGAGGACTGTTGTCCAACTCCACCAGGCGTTGAACACGCGGCAAGAGAAGCGGCCATTGCGAAGGCCGCGCATACCGACAGAGTGCGGCTGAGCCGCTTAGAAGAGCTGTGTCGCATCGTTGCGCTCCTTATGTTCTTTCTCGTTTAGTGCGTCGTCCCTCGGGGCATGTAGTGCCACCGAAGGGTCAGCGTTGTCGACTCCGGTTCTTCACCGCTGAGTGTGGACAGTAGAGTGACCGCACTATCCAGGTCTCGGTTGTCGAGGCCGATTGTGGACAGTGCGGGGTGAAGGTCGCCGCCATCGACGGAGGCGCCTGTGCCGATGATTTGGAGGTCATCGGGGATTGCGATTCCGCATTGAGTTGCTGCAAGGACTGCGCCAATGGCAACTCGGTCAGAATCGCAATACACCGCATCGGGAAGGGGATCTCGACCGGTGAAAATCGTGGTGGCGCACTGGAAAGCGGAGGGGATACTCCCCTCTGTGTACGCCAAAACTTCGGGGGCACCCAGGTTCGAATCGCTGAGGAATTTCGTGTACGCGTGCCAGCGCGGTTCGTTTTCAAGTTCGTCGGCGCTACGGCGCTGGGTGAGATAGGCGATCTTCTTCGCTCCCCCATTGACGAGGCCACTGAGAGCCTGCGTAATCCCCACGGTTTCGTCAATGGTTACCCCGATGTAGGAGGGATTTGGCGGGAGGGTGCCAAAGATCATGGTGGGAATAGGCGGCGTGGGGAGCAAGTCCATTAACGCCTCGGCACTGGTGGGATTGCAGGCGAGACAGGCACTGTCGTAGAGGCCGCACGACAGGGCGTTGACGATCTGTTGTTCTTCGCCGATGCGAACTGGGATCGACACTAGGTGGAGGTTTTCTTCTTCGAGGCGCGTGCTCGCGTGGAGTTGGAATCGCTCGACGAAGCGGTCCATGGGAGGGGTGTAGAAGAAGCAGATTGTGCGCGTCGCACCGGATTTCAGGGAAGAGCCAAGGATTGAACGCGTGTAGCCAAGGTTTCGGGCGGCGTCGTGAACCTTCTTCTGGGTCGCGGAAGCGAACGCGTCAGCGCGACTACCGCTGAGGATCAGTGAAGCGGTAGTCGGTGAAACTCCAGCGTTTCGCGCAACGTCGACAAGTCGGACCCGTGAGGCCATGTCGATACTGTAGCGCGTGCACAGAGGCGAGTTAAAACGTTTTCATAAAACGTTATAACTCTGTTATCTGGCACACAATAATGCTTTCCTTGCAGATAAGCTCCTTGATAGAATCACCCGTATCACGAAGGCACAGCCCAAAGGAGGGCACATATGAGTATCTGGATTGGGGATGCACGCGAGTTCGAAGAGCTGCGCGAAGAAAATGAGCGTTTGAAGGAGCGAATTGCACACCTCGAACGACTCTTAAAAGCCTCCGGAGAAACCATCGACCTAGCACTGAGCCCATCTGAACGCGCACTGGTGCTCGATGGACGCAAGCTTGAAGCCGTCAAGGCCTACAGAGACCGCACCGGCGTTGGCCTGAAGACCGCAAAACAAGCTGTCGACGCGGTTGGATAAAGCACACCGCAATGATGCGCAAAGGGGCGGGCCACACAGATGTGTGGCCCGCCCCCTGCGGTCTTCAGCGTTTGGAAACGCTCGGACTCAGTGCTTGGAGACGCTCACAGCGAGCTTCTCCCCTGCCTCAACCGACAGGGACAATGCCAGAGTCTCGGAAGCAATCATGTCCTTCCAGGTCTCGACATCGCTCACGTGATCAGCCGGAACCGTCAGCGTCAGGTCGATGCGGTCCGCAATGTGCAGGCCAGCATTCTTACGCTCATCTTGGACGGCGCGAACGACATCGCGGGCGTAGCCCTCGGCCTCGAGCTCAGGGGTCAGCTCCGTATCGAGCACAACGAAGGTCCCCGAGGGTAGAACATCGGCAACCTGGCCCTCGGCGGCGTCTACAGAAGTGGACACCGAGAACATGTCACCGGTCAACACCAGCGGCTTCCCATCCAGCTCGACGGAGGCGAAACGGCACTCGCCGTCCACAACCTCCCACTCACCGGACTTTTGAGCTTTGAACAGCTGGCTGGTCAGCTTACGGACCGAGGGATCGAAAGCACGCGGGTTGAGCGAAAGCTCAGTGCGCACGCTCAGGCCCGAAGTTTCGGGAGAAGCGAAAACAACGGACTTGACGTTCACCTCGGAGGCAATAAGATCCGCGAAGGGCTCCAGTTCCTTGTGATGCTCAGAGACAACCTGCAGGGACGCAAGAGGCTGACGCACGCGCAGCTGGTGGGTCTTACGCAGAGCGTGAGCAGCGGAGACGACGGAACGAACCTCATCCATGGCCTCGACAAGCGCAGAGTCAGCCACGGCCTCGGAAATCACGGGGAAGTCCACCAAGTGCACGGACTCCCCACCCGTCAGACCGCG
>USHU01000118.1 GCA_900554605.1 uncultured Actinomyces sp. | reverse complement strand
GCGTCGTCCGTGAGCTTTCTGGTGAGGGTTACCAAGAAGACGTGAGCGCGGCGTTCAACGCAACTGTTGAGAAGCTGCGCGATGCAGGTGCTGAGATTATCGAGGTCTCCTGCCCGAGTTTTGAATATGCGCTTGCCGCCTACTACTTGATCATGCCTGCTGAGGTTTCCTCGAACCTCGCACGTTTTGACGGAATGCGTTATGGCATCCGCGTCGAGCCCACCGAGGGCCCCGTCACCGCCGAACGCGTGATGGCAGCGACCCGCGAGGCCGGTTTCGGTGACGAAGTGAAGCGCCGCATTATTTTGGGTACCCACGTTTTGTCCGCAGGCTTCTTCGATGCCTACTACGGAAATGCGCAGAAGGTCCGAACCCTCATCCAGCGCGACTTTGCCCGCGTCTTCGATGAGGTTGACGTTCTGGTATCACCCACCTGCCCCACGACGGCCTTCCGTTTCGGGGAAAAGATGGACGATCCCATGGCGATGTACCTCAACGACATTGCGACGATTCCGGCGAACCTTGCAGGAATCCCCGCAATGAACGTTCCCAATGCGGTGAGCTCTGAGGGGCTTCCGGTTGGATTCCAGATTCTCGCCCCGGCTCACCACGACCTAAAGATGTACGAGGTCGCAAGCTTGGTTGAGCAGCTCAGCGGCGATATTGCGGGCAACTGCCCGGCAGCGCAGTGGGAGGAAAAGTGATGAGTGAACTGATGGACTACCAGGAAGCAACAGCTTCCTTCGATCCGGTTCTCGGAATCGAAGTACACGTCGAATTGGGTACCGCCACAAAGATGTTCGATGCTGCTCCCAACGCTTTTGGTGGGGACCCGAACACCTACGTGACGCCTGTGTCCTTGGGGTTGCCTGGCTCCTTGCCCGTGGTTAATCACAAGGCAGTGGAGTATGCCATCAAGATTGGTCTGGCACTGAACTGCTCGATCGCGAAGAGCTGCCGCTTTGCGCGTAAGAACTACTTCTACCCGGATCTCACGAAGGCTTTCCAGACCTCACAGTCCGATGAGCCCATTGCCTATGACGGCTATGTTGACGTCGAGCTGGAAGATGGAACCATGTTCCGCGTTCAGATTGAGCGCGCACACATGGAAGAGGACGCCGGTAAGAACACCCACATCGGTGGCGCGGACGGACGAATTCAGGGTGCAGACCACTCGCTGGTTGACTACAACCGTGCAGGCGTTCCCTTGGTCGAGATCGTGACGCGCCCCATCGAAGGCGCAGGCGAGCGGGCTCCCGAGGTTGCTGCCGCTTACGTCCAGGCTCTTCGCGATATCTTCCGTACTTTGGGAGTATCTGAGGCGCGTATGGAGCGCGGAAATGTGCGAGCAGACATCAATGTTTCGCTGCGCCCCACTCCGAGCTCTCCTTTGGGAACTCGTACCGAAACCAAGAACGTCAACTCCTTCAGGGGGATTGCAAATGCGGTTCGCTATGAGATCCAGCGTCAGGCTCAGATCCTGAGCGAGGGCGGAAGTATTCTGCAGGAAACCCGTCACTTCCACGAAGAGGACGGTTCTACTTCTTCGGGTCGTGAGAAGTCCGATGCAGAAGATTACCGTTACTTCCCTGAGCCGGACCTTGTCCCGGTCGTTCCCTCTGAGGAATGGGTGGAATCCCTGCGTGCAAGCCTTCCTGAGCTTCCCGTTGCTAAGAGGCGCCGCTTGCGTGAGCAGTGGGGCTTCGCCGATAAGGAAATGCGCGACGTGATCAACGCCGGCGCACTTGAACTCATCGAGGCGACGGTTGTCGCGGGAACCGATCCTAATGCTGCTCGAAAGTGGTGGATGGGCGAATTGGCGCGCTACGCCAAGGACAATCAGCTTCCTCTGGAGGAACTGCCCGTTACTCCCGCTCAGATCGCTCAGCTTCAGGCCCTGGTCGATGGCGGCCGCCTGACGGATAAGCTGGCTCGCCAAGTCCTCGAAGGAGTTCTTGCCGGCGAAGGTGATCCCGAGCAGGTGGTCGCTGCGCGTGGCCTCGAGGTCGTCTCCGATGAAGGCGCGCTCACCGCGGCAGTCCAGGAAGCTCTGGATGCAAACCCTGATGTCGTCGAGAAGATTAAGGGTGGCAAGGTGCAAGCCGCCGGCGCTTTGGTCGGTGCCGTCATGAAGGCCACTCGCGGTCAAGCCGATGCTGCACGTGTTCGCGAACTCATTATGGAAATGGTTGGCGCCTGAGCTCGTTTTGAGTTCACGCCCGGGGCCCGGTCCTGAAGGACCGGGCCCTTTCCGCATGCAAGGACGCTGGGGGAGCGGTGGAGTATTCCTGTGCGTCAAATGCCTTGTTGTAGCGTCAATTTTGCGTAATGTGGGACAACGCTGCACCCCTGCAGTTACGCGGCTACGATGAGGTCAGAGCCCGGTGGGCTCGCCCCGTAAAATTCGGAAATGCAAAGGTGACCAATGCGTACTTCTCCGTCATACACCGCGTCCTACCGCCTTGAGATCGATGAGTCGACTCTCTCGATCGCGCAGATTGTGGATGCTGTATCTTCTACTGGCGCACAGATCAAGGGCCTTGACGTCGCCGATTCTGATCGTGGACACATCGTCATTGACCTCACCTGCGACATGCGTGATTCTGACCATCGTCGTGAGGTACGCCAGATTCTGGATGGTCTTGAAGGCGCGCATACCTCCTCTGTTGCAGACCAGACCTTCATGGCTCACGTCGGCGGCAAGATTGAAGTTCATCCTAAGGTTCCGCTTCGTAACCGCGATGATCTCTCCCGCGCATACACTCCGGGTGTTGCTCGCGTGTGCACCGCGATCCATGACATGCCCGAAAAGGCTCACCTGCTGACCATGAAGGCGAACTCAGTCGCTGTGGTTTCTGATGGCACTGCTGTTTTGGGCCTGGGCGACATTGGCCCCGAGGCTGCTCTTCCCGTTATGGAAGGCAAGGCTGTTCTCTTCAAGCAGTTCGGTGACGTTGATGCGTGGCCGGTTGTCCTGGATACGAAGGACACTGAAGAGATCATCTCTATTGTGAAGGCGATTGCCCCCGCGTACGGCGGCATTAACCTTGAAGACATCTCCGCACCTCGCTGCTTCGAAATTGAAGAGCGACTGCGTGCCGAACTCGATATTCCCGTCTTCCACGATGACCAGCACGGCACCGCAATCGTGGTTCTGGCCGCGCTGATCAATGCCCTCAAGCTGGTGAACAAGAAGATTGAGGATGTTCGCATCGTTGTTTCCGGTGTGGGTGCTGCGGGTTCCGCGATCATCAAGCTTCTGTTGGCACAGGGTGCGCGCGACATCGTTGGCTATGGTCGTACGGGTGCGCTGGCAGGAGACGACGTCGAGGGCATGCACCCCTCGCGTGCATGGCTGGCTCAAAACACCAACCCGCGTATGGTTCACGGTTCTCTCAAGGAAGGTATTGCTGATGCTGACGTCTTTATCGGCGTCTCTCACGGCAATATTTTGGAACCTTCGGACATTGCAAAGATGGCTCCCGGTGCAATTGTTTTCGCCCTTGCGAACCCGACTCCCGAGGTTGATCCCATCGCTGCCGCAGAGTACGCAGCAATTGTGGCAACCGGCCGTAGCGACTACCCGAACCAGATCAACAACGTTCTGGCCTTCCCGGGTCTGTTCCGTGGTTTGCTCGATGCGAAGGTCAAGGAAATTACAACCGAGGTACTGCGCGTCGCTGCAAACGCAATTGCCGATGTGATCTCTGAAGAAGAACTCTCTCCGAACTACATCATTCCGGGTGTCTTTAATGAGGCAGTTCCCGGTGCCGTGTCGAAGGCTGTTCGCCACGCGGTCCATGATCTGCCGACGATTAATATCCCGGTTCAAGAAGACATGGATCTTCACTGATTAGGGGCGCGCTAGCGTAGTTGTTTTGCGGGACCTGCTTCCTTGTGAGGCAGGTCCCGCTTTAGTTGATTTACGCGAATAAATTAGTGCTATTCTGCGGAAAAGTCATGCCTTTCCTCTAGTTCAATTGCCGAGGTCGCGCCAAGTTTGCCGCTTTGTGTGCTGGTTCACGTGGTTTTGGTTTGACGTGGGGGGTGGTGGGTGTGTAGATTTTTCTCTTGTCGCCGCGGCCTTGTGGTCTCGGTGGTGGCCTTCTTTCTTGGCTTTTCCTGCTGGTTTTGGTGGGTTTGGTTGGGAGATGTGGGGGTGTTGTTTGTGAACTCGATAGTGTGTTTGTTTTTTGTTTTTATGCC
>USHU01000117.1 GCA_900554605.1 uncultured Actinomyces sp. | reverse complement strand
AGCGGGGGAGAAGTGGCCGCGCTCGTGCTCGTCTAGGCTGTTGGACGCCTGCTCGATGGAGTCATCGGAAATCCCGATTCCTTGGTTGAGGAATCGCACAGTGGAATTGGGCTCTTGGAGTATCCGGTATACACGAAACCTCAGTCGTGGCGGGGACTTGACGTTCCATCGGTTCTGATGAGCGGAGATCACGCGAAGATCGAACGATGGAGGAGTGACCGTTCGCTTGAACGAACTACTCGCCGACGTCCCGATATTATGTCGCGTATCGAGCCGCATATGCTTTCAACCCGCGACCGTGAAGTTATTGCAGCGCACGGCCTGCTTGTTTGCGATGACGGGCTCAGAAGAGTTGAGATCCGTCGGGCGAGGGAAGAAGAAGCCGAGGCTATCAGCGAGCTTGCTTCACGCACCTTCCCCCTTGCGGTTCCCGATATGATTCCCTCTGAGGCCGCGCAGGACTTTATCCGAACGGGCCTCAATCCTGAAGTTTTTGCAAAGTATCTTGCTGATGAGCAGGCACGTTGTTTCGTCGCATGCAGCGGTGGATCGCTGATCGCCTATTCTCTGGTCTTCCTTAATGCTCCAGCAGATATGCCGAGGGGAAATGGGAAATATCCCCTTGATGAGCATGCGGCATACCTATCGAAGTGCTATGCGGATCTCGACGTGCATGGAAGTGGAATCGCGGGAGCTTTGCTTGAACACACGATTGATGCAGTTCGCCAAGAAGGCGCGACACAGATCGTTTTGGGAACCCACATCTACAACGAGCGCGCGCAGCGTTTCTATCGCAAGCACGGTTTCAAGAAGGCGGGGCGTCGTCATTTCCGCCTCAATGATCAAGTCGATGCCTCCGATGTTGTGATGGTTCGCCCTGAAGGCGTCTAACTCGCTCTTCCGTAAGGCAAATCACCGTTTTACGGGTAGGTTTTTTCTCTGCGCACTGTTCTTTTCCTCAGAGAATGTGGCAAACTTGAACGGTCTGTGTGTGGCGTAACCTGCCGCGGGGGGCCGCCGGATCATACGGACATATTCACGATCGCAGGCTTGACCTGCCGAAGAGACGTGACTGACCTGCGGCAGAAGCGTCAAGGAGTAAACATGCAAAAGCTGGACGCCGTCGATGCAGCTTCGCTGCGCGAAGACATCCCTGCTTTCCGTTCCGGTGACACCGTCAAGGTTCACGTGAAGGTTATCGAAGGTAACCGTTCACGTATCCAGGTTTTCCAGGGCGTCGTTATCGCTCGCCGTGGCCACGGTGTGTCCGAAACCTTCACCGTCCGTAAGGTTTCCTTCGGTGTCGGTGTTGAGCGTACCTTCCCCCTGCACGCACCGACGATCGACAAGATCGAAGTTGTCGTCAAGGGTGATGTGCGCCGCGCAAAGCTCTACTACCTGCGTGAGCGCCACGGTAAGGCTGCAAAGATCAAGGAGCACCGCTCCGGATCTGCCGAGTGACACTCGCTCGCGATTTAAGCCCGGTATCCTTAAGGATGCCGGGTTTTCGCATACGTGTGAGAATTTACGGTAGTAAAAGGAAAGGGATCCGACTATGAGCCGCCGTGGAACGCGCGAAAAAAGTGTACGAATGCCAGTCGCTCACGGCCCCTCGATCAAAGACATCGAGCGTGCTGAGCTTCGCGCACGCAAGAACCCTCTCAATTGGCTGCGGGAGATGGCGATCATCGTCATCTGCGCCCTTGTCATTTCTTCGTTGCTTCGCGCTTTCCTTGTCCAGGTCTTCTGGATCCCTTCCGCCTCGATGCGCAACACCTTGATCGAACACGATCGCATCGCTGTTTCTCGAATCTCTCAGTACACCGGTGATATTCAACGTGGCGATGTGGTCGTCTTTGACGACACTCTCGGGTGGCTGGCGAAAAATGAAACGAAGAACTCAAGCCCGCTTCGAAAGATCGCAGAATTTACGGGAATCCTTCCTGCCGGTGGCGAACAGACCTTGGTCAAGCGTGTGATTGGACTGGGCGGGGACCACGTCACCTGTTGTACGGCAGAAGGCAAGATCGAAGTTAACGGTGTCGCGATTAGTGAACCCTACCTTGCCAACTCAGGTCCGGCCTCGTCGATGACTTTCGACGTCACTGTCCCCGAAGGGCACCTGTGGGTAATGGGGGATAACCGGACAAACTCAGCAGACTCTCGCTACCACATGGGGAACGGACAGTCCCCCTACGTTCCCGAGAGCGCAGTAGTGGGGCGGGCATTTGCGGTGATTTGGCCGACCAACCGCCTGACGTGGCTCGGAGATCGCTCGGTTTTCTCCGGAGTGCCTGATCCTCAATGACCTCATCTTCGCAGGCCTCTCAACGGCGCTCAGCTAAGCTGCGGCCCACGCGTGAGTGGGAGCAAGAACTGCAGTCTCGCTTCGGTGTTGTTGCAGGAATGGACGAGGTCGGGCGAGGTGCGCTTGCAGGCCCGGTATGCGTCGGTCTTGCTTTTGCGCCTCCTACCGGAGTCGGTCTCCTTCCCGGGCTTGCCGACTCAAAAATGCTCACTATTCGTGCGCGCGAGGCCTTGTATGAGCCGGTCTATGAGTGGAGTCCTTGCATTGAAATCGGGCAGGCGAGTAACACTGAGATTGATCGTTTTGGAATTGTTGCGGCCTTGAGGCTGGCGGGGCGTCGAGCCATGAAGGCTGCCCAGGCTCGTGGTTTCAGTGCCGATGTCACTATTTTGGATGGAAGCCATGAGTGGCTGAGCGACTCGCCGGATCTTTTTGACAGTTTTGACGGCCCTTCCTATTCCGATATTGCTGTTCCACCTGTTGTGACACGGGTAAAAGCGGATGCGCAATGTGCGGTTGTATCGGCAGCGTCTGTAGCAGCGAAGGTATATCGCGACCGATTGATGATGGAATGTGCGGATCCGGGGTATGACTGGGCCGGGAATAAGGGGTATTCCTCAGCGGCTCATATTCGCGGACTTCGCGAGCTTGGAGCTTCTGACTTTCATCGGCGCTCGTGGAAACTTCCGGGTGTCGACGAATAAAAGACACTGTGGCCCTCTAAGATACTGAGAGCAACACAGGAGGCGGTCATGTCGAACGATATTGAATCTTACGAGAATAATCTCGAACTAGCGCTTTTCCGCGAATATCGCGACGTTATCGGACTCTTTAAGTACGTTGTCGAGACCGAACGCCGTTTCTACCTGTGCAACCATGTCGATGTGCAAGCTCGACCTGTCGGCGGCGATATTTTCTTTGAGCTAACCCTGACAGACGCCTGGGTCTGGGATATCTATCGTTCGTCGCGTTTCGTTCACTCTGTTCGCGTTGTTACCTACAAGGACGTCAACGTCGAGGAACTCAACAAGCCTGAACTTCCTCTCGCTTAAGCACGCTCCAGCGAGGTTTGGTCGCGGGAAGCTGGCGGCCTATTGTTGTTTAGAAAACGGGTTTATCCACAGGATGACGTCTAAACGGCGTTTTCCACAGAATCCCCTTCCTGCCTCATTTTTGCGTGCTGTGCCTGCCATTGTTCCTCTAAGAGGAAGGAGCAATGGTGGATCACAGAAAATACCTTGGCCAGGCAGGGGAAGAGTATGCCTGCCGCTTCATCGAAGACAATGGCCTAGAGGTTCTTGAACGGAATTGGCGTGATTCTCGGCGCGGAGAACTCGACATCCTTGCGCGCGAAGGACGAACAGCTGTCGTTGTCGAGGTTCGCACACGAATCGGCACGACGTACGGGAGTGCACTGGAGTCTGTTGACACGCGCAAAGTACTCCAGTTACGCCGCCTTGCCGCCCGATGGGCACATCAGCACTCATCCTTTTCCAAGCTCCGCATTGATGTCATTGCTCTGACTGTCCCTCGAGGGTGTGCGAAAGATGTGCGTGAAGGAGGGAGAGTCGATTTCGATCGATATCCCCCGAAAATTGAGTGGGTGAGGGGCATCGCATGAGTTCCTTCCTTGCACGCACACGAGCTGTCGCTTTGGTTGGCCTCGATGGGACAATCGTTGATGTCGAAACACACGTGGGCCGCGGATTAGTAACCTTCACCCTTGTCGGGCTTCCAGATGCCTCGCTGCGAGAAGCGCGCGATCGCGTTCGCTCAGCGCTTCAAGCGTGTGAGTTGGAAGTACTAGATCGCCATGTGACAGTGGGACTTTCACCTGCCGGTTTGCCAAAATCAGGTTCGGGTTTTGACTTCGCGATCTCTGTATCTATTCTCCTAGCCTCGTC
>USHU01000116.1 GCA_900554605.1 uncultured Actinomyces sp. | reverse complement strand
GAGAAGCAACGTGGCGCCGTGTTGCGGTGACGACCGCGGTGGGGATTCCCTTGGAATTCGCCCATTCGAGAAGCTCTCGAAGGCCAACTTTCCACGGCAGCCCCTCATCAAGGAGATCGATCACTCCCTGCTCAACGCGTTCCCCAACCACGACCTCGTCAAGGGGATGAGCGGCGAAAGAACGCATAAGAGCCACCATTCGCGGCAAGGTTGAGCCGAGAAGTTGAGCACGCATCTCCGGGGTCATTTTCGTGCCCATTTCGGCAAGAGTCCGCGCTTCGGCAGCTTCCCACAAGGGTTCTGTATCGACAATGGTTCCATCCATGTCGAAAAGAATTGCCTGAGGTTGTGTCATTCGTGCGGTCCTCTCTTCTTCGAACGATTACGCGCCTGCACCCGTTCCCAATGCGGAAAGCACTCCGGTAACAAGGCCAAGGGCTACAAGAATACCAATGGCTATGCGGTACCACACAAAAGGTGCGTAGGAACGCGTTGAAATGATCTTCAGGAACCACAAAATAACAACGATTCCAACCCCGAAAGCAATCACTGTCGCGAGGATGGTCGGGCCAACCGCAATCGCATCGCCACCGGTAAGGACCTTGGCAACTTTATACAGTCCCGAGGCCATAATCGCGGGCATCGCGAGAAGAAAAGAATAGCGAGCTGCAGCTTCGCGGGAATATCCGAGGAAACGCCCCATGGTAATGGTTCCCCCCGAACGGGACACTCCGGGGATCAAAGCCATTGCTTGTGCAAGACCATAAAGTATTGCGTCTTTCCAACTCATCGATTTCAGCTCACGCGTATCCGGCGCGTAACGGTCGACAAAACCAAGAAGAAGGCCGAAGACAATCAGCATCACAGAGGTAATCCACAAGTTACGTAGTGTCGTGTCGATCGCGTCTTGGAAGAGTAGGCCCAGAATTCCGATGGGAAGGGAACCAACGATGATCATCCACCCCATGCGCGCATCAGGATCCGATGAAGGGACGCGCGACTCTTGAGAGCCGAGCGGCAATGAGCGGAACCATGCTCGAAGAATCCGCACGATGTCTTTCCAAAAGACGATGAGGACAGCGAGTTCTGTCCCAATCTGCGTAATTGCCGTGAAGGCTGCCCCCGGATCTGACGATCCCATGAGTTCTCCAACGATTCGAATGTGCGCTGAAGAGGAAATTGGAAGAAATTCTGTCAGACCTTGGACAAGCCCGAGAATGATTGCATCAAGCCAGCTCATACATCCACTGTAGGGCCCAGGGCCCCCTCAAAGCGAAATTTGCGCATGTGTAGGCCGTCATAGAGCTGGCGTTCTACTCTAGTGACATGGATATTCGACACTGCGGAAAACACGGCCTCGCCGTATCGAGTCTTGGACTTGGAACATTGACGTGGGGGCGCGATACCGACGAAGAGCAGGCCTGTGCAATGTTGGCTGCCTTCGTCGACGCGGGTGGAAGCCTCGTCGAAATTAGTCCTCTCCACGGCAGCGGACGCGCGCTCAGTGTCCTTTCGCAGGCGCTCAAGCAAGTCGGACGTCATCGCATTGTTATCGCCTTGCGAGGGGCAATGCGCTTTTCGCAAGGTTCTAACGAAGTTTCGGCCTCCCGCGGAGATATGTTGCGTTGCCTGGACACAACACTGGCGATTCTTGACACCGATTACGTTGATCTTTGGCTTGCGACACCTTCACGTACATCCATCCCATTGGAGGAAACACTGTTGGCACTTCAGTGGGCGTACTCCAGCGGACGCGCGCACTACGTGGGGTTGAGTCACCGTGACACTTGGGATTGCGCGCTTGCCTGGGCAAAGTCCGAGACTCTTCCCTTGACCGCTGTTGAAGAAGAGTTCTCACTTGTGTGTCCTTCTCCCCTCCTTGATCGTGCCCGAGACAAGAATTTTGGTTTTCTTGCGCACTCGCCACTTGCTGGAGGCGTGCTAACAGGAAAGTACCGCCACGCCACTCCCCCAGACTCACGCGCAGCCTCCACGCACTTGCGTCACACTGTTGCGCCTTACCTTGATTCCAGTGATCCCATTGTCGAGGCCCTCTCTCAGGCCGCGCAGGGGCTGGAGTCTTCAATCGCAGATATTGCGCTTGCTTGGGTACGCGATACTCCCGGTGTCAGCAGCGCGATTATCGGGCCGAGGAACCTCAAGCAGCTCGAGCAGCTTCTTGCCGGGCAGCTTGAACTACCTTCGCCTATCCGCAGCGTGCTCAACGAGCTAGCAGATTAATAAGCAGTGTGGGGCAGCCCGAAGGCTACCCCACACTCATTGATGTATGTGACCTTTAGACAACAATTTCAGTCGTCATCGCCCTCATCTTCAAGATCGATAAAATCACCGTCGTCATCGTCGGACTCATCATCCTCTTCGTCGAGATCGATGAAATCGTCGTCGTCCTCTTCTTCGTCTTCTTCATCGTCAGAGACAATGAGATCGAAAGGAAGCTCGACTTCATACTGCGTGAAAAGGACGTCGTCGTAGGTGAAGAAGGCGTCACGAAGTGCCTCTTCAGCGTCGAGCAGTGCCTGTTCGTCAACCTGGTCTGAAGACGTAACTTCATAGTGGTTTTCGAAGGCTGCGATCAATTGATCAAGAACGAGGCGCGGATTCGTGGTCATGGTCACATATCCTACACGAAACTCTAGGGCAAGTTCAGCTGAGAACGAATGCCCGAAACCATGAGGTCAGCACCCTTGATCTCGGCAGTTTGATCCGCGCCTAAAATACGAGCATTTCCCTCATTATCGAGAAGCTGGGATACGCCATGCTCGGGGCCTAGGGGCAAAATCACCCATTCGTCACTGGGAACGTATTGAACTTCGGGAGCCTTTCCAGCCAGCTGTGCGGAAATATTTGCGATAACGACACGCGCCTGAGCACGCGCGGCATCCGCACGCTTTGATTCGCGCACATCGGTGAGGTCACCGACTGCATAGACACGTTCTTGTCCAGACACAAGCAGCGTCGGTTCAACCCTCAGAGCACCATCGGGACGCAATGCAGATTCCAAGGAGGTGCCGATGACGTAGCCGGAATTTGGACGCGATCCATAGCACTGGAACCAGATATCTGCTTCGATGCTATGACCATCCTTGGTTTCGACGTTGAAGTGGCCGAGTTCGCCGACGTTAAACGGCGGAAGGTAGGCAAGCTCTGAACCTTCCAAAAGGCGAATGTTCAATTCAGCCAGCTGCTCACGCACTTGGTCGCGCAGAGCCTCAGAGAAGCCGTAGGTCGGCAGGATTTCCGGGCTCTTCTCAACCAAAGTGATGTCAATGTCTGGGAACGCATGACGCAATTCTCCAGCAAATTCGATACCAACGGTTCCGCCACCGACAAGCAACACAGAGCGCGCGCCATGCAGATACGCGGAAAGTTGGCTCAAACGAGCTTTTGCGACGTCTGAACGCGAGGCTGTGTACTTCGCGGGGAAAGGATAGGTAGAGCCAGTTGCGAGCACGACGTAGTCCGCATCAATCGGATCCTGTCCGAAAATGTGAACCCGAGTGCCATCAACACGCGAAACGGTTCCATGAACAACCCGGCCATTGGTCAAAAGGTTCGTGTAGGGCATGAAGATCGAGTGCTGCCACGCCTCGTCAACAGCTGCGCGCAAAGCCGCAGCGTGATGAACGAATTGATCCTTTTGTTCAACCAAGATGACTTCAGCCAAAGGATCAAGTCCCTTAGCGACGGTGACACCACCGTATCCGCCACCGACAACGACGACTCGGGCCACAGCGCTCTCCTTTACTCGTTCGCTCCCCTTCATTGTCCCCGAAAACTTTCTGCTCGACGAGCGCAAAAAGTGTGTTATTGCTGACCGAGGGCTCGTGCAATGTTCGGGGTGAAGAAGTTCGGACCCTTCAAAACCTTGCCATCCTCGCGGAGCTTGACGCTTCCGTCCGGCATCAGTTTCGACAAATTGGATGCCTGAATTTCAGCGAGGACACGATTCAAATCAATGCCCGACTCGAGGGCCATGCCGTAGATGACGTAGACCAAATCCCCTAAAGCATCCGCTGTCTCAATAATGTCGCGCGTCCCATCATCGGCAGCGGTCGCGCGCTGCGTCGCTTCTTCAACGATTGCGCGAGCTTCCTTTCCGTACACCGCGCCCAGGAGTTCAGCGAACTCTTCGTGGATCAGGCTCACGCGCATATGGAGACGCTCATAATCAAGGGTTGGTTCCTGACCGTCCCGCACGCGATC
>USHU01000115.1 GCA_900554605.1 uncultured Actinomyces sp. | reverse complement strand
AAAGGAACTTCAAAAGATTCGTGAACAGCAGGCACTCGCAGAAGCAGCACTGCTGGCTCAAAATGCTCGCAAGATCGGTAAATTTACCAGCGTCGTCGCTCCCGTGGGCGCTTTGGGGTCGGCTGATGACCTTCGTGCAATGGCGACCGATATTCGTGAGCGCCTCGGTAATGACGGTCCCGTGCTTGTCGCGCTTGCCGGCATCATTAACGGTAAGCCTATGGTCACTGTCGCAACGAATGATCTTGCTCGCCAGCACAGTGCGCGTGCAGGACAATTCGTTCGTCGCGCCGCAAAGATTCTCGGTGGTGGCGGGGGCGGACGCGACGACCTTGCTCAGGGCGGCGGATCCAATCCGGAAGCCATTGAAGACGCTCTCAATGATGTGAATTCGCAGATCCAAGACCTGTAATGCGCCCGGGAGTTCGTCTGGCAGTTGACGTTGGCACGGTCAGGGTTGGTCTTGCACGAAGCGATGCGGGAGCAGTCCTGGCTTTGCCTCTCCAAACGCTGACTCGTCAAGACGATGCCTCGGAGCTTGAAGAGATTACGCGGATTGCTGATGAGTTCAGCGCGATAGAAATCGTTGTTGGGCTCCCACGCCACATGCAAGGCGGTGAAGGCATTTCAGCGAAAGGCGCACGTAGGTACGCGAGGAAGATTAAAATGGCGTTACCTACGTGTCGCGTGTGCTTGGTCGATGAACGCTTGAGTTCACACGAAGGACACGAACGTTTGCTGCAAGCCGGTGTCGGACGACGCGAACATCGACAGATGATTGATCAAGTGGCGGCCTCGATTATTCTGGAGACAGCCCTGGAGATGGAACGAATGAGCGGACAAGCTCCCGGAAGGGAAATTGTCCTCGAGGAAGGACAGTGATGAGCGAGAGCACTCCCGAATATCCTTTCCCGAAGCGCGCGAGTATTCACCAACGCCGCTCGCAAGAAAACACTCCCGAGGAGGCACCCGAGTCGCCTCAGGTACGTCGACCGGTCCTGCGTTCCTCGGCAAGTGCCCCAGGGGGTTCTCTCCACTCATCTCCAGTGGGCGCACAGCCTCGTGAAGCAGAAGCCACTACGCGTGAAGCACAGCCTCTTCCTGAACACTTGCCAACGCGTCGCTCAAGGCGAGCAGCCCAAGAAGATACTGCAGTTGAGACGACGGGAATGCGTTCGCGTCGCCTCGAACAAGAACGGCGCTTGGTGCGCAAACGCAAGCGCCGCAGGGCAGTTCGAACGTTTTTTGTACTACTGCTGACACTCACGCTGATCGCGGGTGGTGCGTACTTTGCATACACGCAATTGCGTGGTTCCTCATCGTCTTCAACAACCGCCGATGACTACCCGGGTCCGGGCAGCGGACAGGTTGTAGTGACGGTGTATGACGGCGAGTCCGGCCAACAGATTGGTCAGCGCCTAGTAGACGCGGGCGTCGTCAAATCCCTCACTGCCTTCATCCGTGCATTTGATGCGAATAAAGCAGCGGTGAGTATTCGTCCCGGAAGCTACACACTCAAGAAGGAAATGAGCGCCTCAGGCGCGATTGCTGCGCTTTTGGATGATGCGAACCGCAGTGATAATACGGTGACGGTGACTCCCGGACAGACTAAGGACCAGGTGGCCGAGCAGATTTCGATGGTTGCCGATGTTCCTCTCGACCAGGTGAAGTCAGCAATGTCAGATACGGCAGCTTTAGGCTTGCCGGCTGAAGCCAATGGAAACGTCGAGGGGTGGCTTGCTCCGGGTTCCTATGAACTCGCAGAAGGTGCGACGGCGACTTCACTGATTTCTCAGATGATCGCTCGGACAACTCAGAGGCTTGACGGGCTCGGAGTTGCCGCCGCGGATCGTGAAAAGATCTTAACCAAGGCCTCAATTCTCGAGCGAGAAGTTCGTAATACGGAGTACCTTCCGATGGTTTCTCGCGTAATTGATAACCGTTTGGCAGATACGAATGGTGAAACGCACGGTTTGCTTCAGATGGACTCAACCGTCTTGTACGGCGTTGGCAAGACCGGCGGAATCCCGACTGCTGACGACCTTGCTGCGGAGAATCCCTACAACACCTACCGTAATCCGGGTCTTCCTCCTTCACCGATTTCACAGCCATCAACCGAGGCAATTGAAGCTGCTTTGCATCCCGCGGAAGGTAATTGGTTGTACTTCGTCACGGTGAATCTCGATACCGGTGAGACGCTATTCGCGGCTACTCATGACGAGCAAACGCAAAACACTAAGCGTTTGGAAGAATACTGTTCGACGCATCAAGGAAAGTGCTGATGCCCTGGGCAGCAGTCATCGGCTCACCGATTGAACATTCCCTCTCACCTCTCATTCATCGAGAACTTTGGCGTAGCGCTGGAATTAGCGGATGGGATTACCGAAAGTGCGAGGTCGACGCCCAAGGCCTCCCTCAGTGGATTGCATCAATAGACCGCGAATGCGTCGGGGTCTCAATCACCATGCCCTGTAAGAAGGCAGTGATTCCGCTCCTTGACCTTGTTGAACCGCAGGCAGCTGTACTGAGTTCTGTTAATACCCTTATTCCATCGGGCGGGGTTCTTTCCGGTTTCAATACCGATGTCTTCGGAATGAGTCGTGCGATCGAGCTGAGTCGACGCAAGGTCGGAATGGATCTGGGCGGGCGGGCCCTCATTATTGGTTCGGGCGCCACCGCGGCCTCGGCGCTCGCCGCTGTTGTTTCTTTGGGATTTCGTCAGGTCGACGTTGTTGCTCGTGCTTTTAACGGAGGTAAGCTGCCCGCTGATTTCAATCGCAGCGCGATGAACTTGGGAGTGACCTACAGTGGTCATGACCTCACTACTGCGGGTACTTTATCTCGGTGTTGCGAGCAGGCGGATCTCGTTGTGTCGACTTTACCTTCGGGAGCGCTTGACCCCTACGTTGGAGAACTCTCAACAATGCCATTGCGCTCGAGCTATCTTGATGTGACCTATGCGCCGCGTGAAACTGCTGCAATTTCTTGTTGCCTCGAGCGTGGTATCCCCGTGGCCTTCGGAGTGGAGATGCTGGTCTATCAAGCGGTTCTCCAGTTTAAGTTAATGACGGGAATTGAAGCTGATAGTCACGCGATCTCTTCGGTCTTTAAACTGTTGGAGGCGAAGTAGATGATGGAACTCGTCTCCATATCGGCTGGTGGGTACTATTTCGCCCACGATTATGCCTTGGGAATGGGCGAGTGGAACCTGATTCTTTCTGTCGTCGTCTGGCTCGCTTTTGCGCTCTGGCTTTCCCGTTCGGGCTGGGCAATCCAACGGCGCTACTTTATCGAAGCCTCGCTTACCCCTCTTAAGCGAAACGGCGTCGTCTGGTCGGCTGTATTGGTTGGCGCGATCAGCCTTGTCGCTTCTCAGACAAGGCCTGCAGCGCCCGCGGTTGTCGCGCTGACCATGATGGGAACTCTGTTGGCGTATGTTGACGCTAAGACTCATCGTCTGCCCACTCCCTATGTCATTGCGCTTGCCTGCGGTGTCTTATGCGGAGCGGGGGTGAGTGTCTATTTTCATCCCAACTCGATTCGCGTTTGTGTCGAGGCCGGGGTTGGTGCGTTGATTTGGACCCTACCGCTGTGGCTGGGGTCTTTGCCACGACGAGGCTTTGGCCGCGGTGATGTCCGTTTGGCGCCGATCCTTGGCGCGATGCTGGGGATTCTTGGTTGGCACGCAGCATTATTTGGATTTGTTATTGCCTTAGTATCCGCGGCACTTGCAGCTTTGTGGATGGTCGTCAGTGGTCAAGCTGGCACACGATCGCGCATTGCCTTTGGCCCATGGATGATTGGTTCCTCCTTGCTGACCTATCTTCTGTGGGGCGTCGCTATTCCAACCTCCCTGCATCTTTTCAGTGCTCTGATTTAGTCTGCGAGCTGTCTGATTAACGCCTTTTGCCCGTGGGAGACTAGCATTTGAGATAGGTTCTCACAAGGAGGTGAAGGTGGCGGAACTTGACGCGATCATTGCCCACACGCAGCGTATGCGCGCTTTACGTGAAGAGCGCGTGAGTCTTGAGCAACTCAAACGCGCGTGTGAAAGTGTTCCCGACCCCCTAAGACATCCGGATAAGTACCTACGTTCGGATGGCGCTACCTCTGTGATCGCCGAGATTAAACGTGCTTCCCCATGGGGTGTCTATTCAGATATTGAGGATCCGACGCCTCTTGCTCAGGCGTTTGAGCGCGGGGGAGCAGCGATGCTTTCGGTCGTGACCGAG
>USHU01000114.1 GCA_900554605.1 uncultured Actinomyces sp. | reverse complement strand
GCGGGTCTGGATGAGCGGCGAGGCATGCTGCATAATCTTCTGCTCATCCGAGGTCAGCTCCTCATAGGAGTCAGCCGACACCAATCCCTCACGGTGAAGGAAGGGGACGATACGGCCTCGGAAATCATCCGGAGCGAGCAAACGAATATGCTCAGCGTTAATCGCGATGCACTTCTTGTGGTCGAAGCGTGCCGGGTTCGGGTTCACATCGGAAATATCAAAGGCCGCGGCCATCTCTTCCATCGAGAAGACATCGTTATCGGGGCTGATCGACCATCCCAGCAGTGCGAGGTAGTTGTTCAGGCCCTCGGGGATCATTCCAGCCTCGCGATGCAGGAGCAGGTTCGATTCGGGGTCGCGCTTGGACAGCTTCTTATTTCCTTCACCCATCACATAGGGCAGGTGGCCGAAACGAGGCATGAACTTGGCGATGCCCAGTTCTTCCAATGCTCGGTAGAGGACGATCTGGCGAGGCGTTGAAGAAAGCAGGTCTTCACCACGCAGGACGTGCGTGATTTCCATGAGCGCGTCATCAACGGGGTTGACCAGCGTGTACAGCGGGTGACCATTGGCGCGGACAATGACGTAGTCCGGAACCGATCCGGGCTTGAAGGTAATCTCTCCGCGAATCAGGTCGGTGAAGGTAATGTCCTCATCGGGCATGCGCAGGCGCAGAACCGGCTTGCGTCCCTCGGCGCGGTAGGCGGCAATCTGATCTTCGGTCAGATCACGATCAAAGCCGTCGTAACCAAGCTTGGGATCCTCACCCTTTGCGATGTGGCGAGCTTCGACCTCTTCGGGAGTCGAGTAGGACTCGTAGGCATAGCCGGCTTCGAGGAGCTTTGCGGCGACATCGCGGTAGATGTCCATGCGCTCGCTCTGGCGGTACGGCGGGTGCGGGCCTCCCTTACCGACGCCCTCATCCCAATCCAGGCCCAGCCAACGCAGCGAATCAAGAATCTGATCGAAAGATTCCTGGGAATCGCGGGCTGCATCGGTGTCTTCAATACGGAAGACGAAGGTGCCTCCGGTATGGCGCGCGTATGCCCAGTTGAAGAGGCAGGTGCGGACCATTCCCACGTGGGGGGTTCCAGTTGGCGAAGGGCAGAATCGGACGCGAACATCGGCGCCACTTGCGGTAGTCACACTCATAATTTCTAAGTTTAGCTCCCAGAATTTACCCCCGTGCACATTCTTTCGACCGGCGAGGCTGGTGGCGGGATAGGTGCGTCACTTTCCCTTGAGCGCCAAGGCGAATTCCGAATATGAATCCAAAGCCATACAATGGGAGCCAGCTCACATTCTCGGCCTCGTCCGGAGGCCACCTCGAACGATCGTGAAAGAAGCTATGGCATGGAATTTCGTAGCGCTGAAGAGTTGTGTCGCATCGGCTCGTTGAAGTGGACGGGCATCAAACCCGCCGACGGCAGCGATGTTTTGGGCGCTTGGGTTGCCGAAATGGATTTCGGCACTGCTCCTTGCGTTGAGAAGGTCATGGTTTCGGCGATTCAAAACGGGCTTTTGGGCTACAACCCGACGTGGCTCGCCCCCGCAGTTTCCGAGGCGACCGCCGCTTTCCAGAAGAAGCGTTTTGGTTGGGATCTGGATCCGAAAGCGGTGAGGGTTGCCCCTGCGGTTCTTCCAGCGTTGGAGGCGATGATTCAGTACCTGGTGCGCCCAGGCTCCCCGGTCGTTGTCCCGACTCCCGCCTACATGCCTTTCTTGACGATCCCACCTGCACTGGGACACTCCGTCATCGAAGTTCCTTCTCTCCATGGCGAGGCCTACCCCGGAGGGTGGACTCTGGATCTTGATGGAATTAAGGCGGGCCTCGAGGCCGGCGCTGGCTTGGTCATCTTGTGCAATCCGTGGAACCCGGTGGGGCGTGTCCTCACCGAGGCGGAAATGCGGGCTTTGCAAGAGCTCGTGTCGCACTACGACGCGCTGGTCTTTTCTGACGAGATCCACTCCCCTTTGGTTTTGGGTGGTCGAGATTTTGTTTCTTATGCGCGAATGGGCGCAGAGTTTGCTTCCCATACAATTACCGCGACCGCGGCGACGAAGGGCTGGAATATTGCAGGCTTGCCCAATGCGCAGGTCATCATTCCAGATGAGGGACTTCGCGAGCGCTGGGACTCTATCTGCCAAGAGAAACTCCCTCATTCAATGTCGACGATTGGCGCCTTGGGTTCGATCGAGGCCTACACGAACGGCGACGAGTGGCAGCGTGAAATTTTTGAGGTCATCGAATGCAATATCCGCGCTGTGAGCGAGGCACTTGCTTCCACGAAGATTGATTTCCATCCCCCGCAGGCAACCTACCTGACATGGTGGGGTTTCGAGGCCTACCCGCAGTTTGGGGACTCTCCTGCGAGTGTGCTGCTTGAGCGCGCGCATATTGCAGCTAATGCGGGGATCACACTGGGCGCAGATTACTCGAAGTGGGCACGAATGAACCTCGCTTGCCCGCCGAAGGTGGCCGAAGAGATGCTTTCGCGGGTTGTGGAGATGTTGTAGACGGCCTGCATCTCAAAGGTTTGTTGCTCTTTGAGCCTCACTAAGTGTCGAGCCACTGAGTGAGGAGTGGTCCCGCATCCCGGCGCAGGTAGCACTCCAACACGTCTAGAGGCGAATACTCAACAACATACGACAGCGCTGAAAGAAGACGAAAATCCCGGGTCTCACACGGGTACTCGATTGAATTTGGGTCTTGAATGCCTCGATAATCATGACGGAGTTTCAGGTCTCTCCGTACTAAAGTCCAACCAACGCGAGGCATTGAGCATTCGTCCAGCGCAAGAAGATTGTAATGTGACCAGATCCGGAAGCGCTTCCCAAAATGCAAGGTCAAACAGTGCTCCATCACATGCAAACTACTCGATTTAAAAGAAGCTCCGCCACGTGACGCACGCTCATATTGGTAAAACGAATACACGCCGTCCCGATACTCAAGCTCCTCAGTACCAAACGTCACCGTCGAGGGGGAAAAACGCACAAGCCCCGGTTCGCCGAGCTGCCCATGCATTTCCATTCCTAACGTCGCTTGAAGCGCCTGAGAGAAACGCTCACTAAAGTCCACTGGTCACCTCCACGCTGAGAAAACTAAGCCCTCAACAAAGAAGCCCTATTCCTCCTCCTCAGGCGTCCACTCAAGATCAACCCACTGACTCAGGAGCGGACCAGCATCCGGTCGCAAATAACACTCCAACACATCCAAAGGTGAATACTCAACAACATACGACAACGCCGAAAGAAGATAATCTTTCCGCGTTTTACATGAGAAAAATACACCTTCACTATTTCGTATACCCAAAAACCCATGCCAAGGCTTTGAATCCACAGCAACAAACGACCATCCCGGACGCATAAGCAAATTACGAACAAGACGAAGAGGCTGAAACCCTAACCTTTTACGAAGAGGATTCCCATAGCACAGAGTTAAACAATGCTCCATCACACGCAAACTACTCGACTGAAAAACAGGAGCACCTCGCTGATTACGCTCATACATATAAAACGAATAGATTCCGTCGCGAAGATCAGCAGCTTCAGGTTGGCCAGTCGGTCCAGGAGGACTAAATTCAAGGAAACCCTCTTTCTCCAAGTTACCCGTCACCTTAAAACCCCAAGTAGTTTGAATCACCTGACCAAGACGCTCACTAAAATCCAACAGGCACCTCCATTCCCTTCAAAACACCTTCATTAATAAGATCGTCAATTGTTTGAGCCTTGCCGAACGCATCGACAACCCGCAGCTGGCGGACTCCACCGCACTCACTTTCCCACGATGCAGCGATTCCGTGCTCAATCTGCCACCCCTCGGGCATATGGCCGGTAAAAACATACTGATAGTAGGGCTCATGTACTGAAGCAGGGGGAAGCCCACGTTCCTCAAACGAAGCAACACGCCCATCTTCTACAGCGCCAAGGAACTTTCCATTGGGTCCTCCAACGCGGTCCACGATCACACCGTGCTCGGACGAATACTCTGCAAACGAAGAGAGTTTCCGTTCGCCTGCATACCCGTCATTAGGTGGCCAATCATGCCCAACCTGTTCCACACCGTGATCATCCAGATACGTCGTTTTATGCTCATCGAGCCACTCTGAATAGGTCCGAGGCTTACCGCCGTTCCCGAAGCCACAAACATTGTCTGAATTATGTACGAGATCAACACCCTTAATGCCCTTGATCCGTCCAATATTCGCAATCGACTCTTCTGGAACTGCATTCGTGGGCTGGTAAGGCACATCGTCAAGTAAATCCTGAC
>USHU01000113.1 GCA_900554605.1 uncultured Actinomyces sp. | reverse complement strand
GATAGTGATACGGAACATACACATAAGCCACATAAATCACAGTTGTCACACCTGTAACAGCAGCTGAATGAGAGATTGATAAGTCAAATTGGCATTTATTCAGGGACGAACACTAGGATGGGGGCAGATTGTCACCGCTGCAAAGAAGGGACCGTGAATAATGAAGTCACGCCAACGCGGGATCTACGCACTTGTAACGTGCATCGCCTTGGGAGTGTCCATGGCGGCATGTGGATCCTCGTCCAACGGATATATCCAGGGGGACGGCTCAGAACCCGCCTATAAAAAGACGGTCTTCTTCTCAACAGAACCCAACCAAGATCTCAGCGATTTGAGTTCTGTCTCTCCTCAGCCGGAAGGCAAGGAAACATTCAGCCCCGAAGATTCAAAACTCTTCCTCAACCGCTACCAGCTGCTCTACAACAAAGACAGCCACTTACTTTGGGCAACGACCGATCGCGGTTCCTTCTCGTTCACTTTTAAAGGCGTAACGGTATTGCCGCAGACAACTCAAGATGGTCACAAGATCATCAAGGTTGATTACACCATGCAGAACAATTCACGGAAGAAAGAGACTCCCGACAATGCCCTGCGTTGGGTGTTCTATATGGCTTCTTCTCCGCTTCCGGGCACTGACATTGCCAAGCAATACGCTGCTCACACCATCGATGATCCTAATCAGTTAACGATTTTCAAGCTTTCTGACGTCGAATCACAGCTATTGAAGGCACCCGACACCAGCCAATTCACCTCCGATGACGCTCAGGTGAAGGCTGCAGGCGAACCGGTCGGGCAATACTACGACCTCTCGAGAGAAGAACAACAAGCCGTTTATTCTTCCCTCTTCCTTGCCCCGAGTGACCTCAGTTCAGTGAGTTTGAACTTCGTGGCATGCACAAACGGGAAAGGCCTGACCGCAGACATTTACTGCCGCGTCGCGCAACCGCTGGAAGGAACGCTTCAATGAGACTCGCACATACATTCAGTCGCGCCATTGCTGCGCTTGGTTTTTTTACAGTGGTTTCTTTTGCCATTCCTGCCGCAGCTCATGCGGACGACAGCGTTGACCAGCTCAAGAAGACCGATCCTTCGGCTTTCGAGTGGGCCGAGGGCGTTCAAGAGGTCAAGCAGGGCGATAGATTGATCGTTCCGACCCAGGTGTCGCCCAAAAACTTTGAGATCCGTAAGGACATTGCCCCCTCAGGACAAGGTGCGCAATACACTCCGCCTTTCTCCGTTTATTCCGATGCAACACTCACCGTCGATCTGGGTTTCAGCGTAGCGAGCTATGGCTCTCAGGGCTTGGCAATTGCTCCTAACCCAATCACCCTCATGACCCGCTCCCAGGCTAGCCCTTTGGCGGATATCACCGGAAACTCCGGCTGGGGACTTCTCCCCATGTACTACCTGGTCCAATACAACGACCTTGACACAGGCAAACTTCTAGAACGTCCGATTGTTCGCCGTATCCGCGTCAGTGACGAAGGTTTCCTCCCGCGTCCCCAAAATGTGGAGGTCGATGAGGAAAACAACGGAACTTTTACCGTGTCGTGGGACCCGGTCGAAGGTGCCGAGAGCTACTACCTGGTTCATCTCAATAGCACAGATGACAAGGGAGTTACTCGCCTGAATCCCAAGTTGATGGCGGAAACTTCAGCCACTTCGTGGAACTCCGATCAGCGTGAGGAAGGGCAACGCAAGTTCGATACGCAGCTTAATACCGCGCTCAAAGATTTCTTCACCGAAGAAGACTTCAAAGGACTGGAAAAATCCGGTGGTTTCACCGATGAACAGCTCGATGCCATGCTCAATGGCAAAGGCGATCAGATCGCTGTCATCGCCAAGAAGGGCGTGAAGGTTTCCAAGATGTCCGATTTGCTCGACATCGAAGGAACGATGGGAAACACGCCCATCAAGATTGCATCAAATGCGTGGCTCCAGTTGAATCCGAACAACTCGCATTTCCAGAGTCTGAGCGATATCCCGACCCAGATTCCTATGGTCATGGCAGACGGACACACCCGCCTTCTTCCGATCATTGTCGACCCGGAGCGCAGTTGGATTCAGACGGGAAACCCGCGTACTTTGCGAGATCCGCAGGCAAAACTGTGCGTTTCCTATCATATTGGACACAGCCGTTTCACGGATACTTTCATCGTCTACAATTTTGATCCTTCGACGTATCTCAACGATCTGGCAAAGATGAAGGAAGAGCAAGAGAAGACACAGACCGGCTACATTGCCCCCGATCTGACTTACTCCAAGCGGACAACGACGAAGTCTACAGCGCCTGACGATAAGATTGCGCGCACCTTCCCGGATACTCCCATGCAAGTCCTCGGTACAACCGCACTGTCAAAGTACCTTGCTGCCAATATGATGAACGGCGCAGCAGACATTGATATCTCACAGTTCAAGGATGATGCAGCAACGATGACTCAAATCCAAGAGGCATTCTGGGAAGCGAAGAATCAAAATGGTCTAGTGCCTTGGGGTTACCCTTCTCTTTCCGAGGATGGAAAGATCCTCCACGTCGAATACGGCACTGAGGATGCCATTGAGCAGCATCTTTCCCCCAAGGACTACACCTCCCAAATCAACTCAGCAGCGGACAAAGTTATTGCTGACATCATCAAGCCGGGCATGGATGATGCTGCCAAGGTACGAGCAATCAACTCGTGGATCATCGAGCACACAACCTACAACCATGCCGGACTTGAAAAAATGGATAAGTTGTGGAGTGACCCTGACCGGAAGAAGCACCGCTACACCCATGATCTCTTCCCCGACCACGATGCAGGCGGTATTTTCTTCAAGGGAACAACCGTGTGCGAGGGCTACGCAAACACATTCCAACTTCTCGCAACCAAGGCGGGTGTCGCCTCAGTAGTGATCACCGGTAAGGTGACTTTCTCTGATGGTAGTGGCGGTGGCCACGCCTGGAATCAGGCTAAAATCAACGGCACGTGGAAGACCGTGGACGTTACCTGGAATGACGGAGGG
This sequence comes from uncultured Actinomyces sp., assembly GCA_900554605.1. GTDB lineage: Bacteria > Actinomycetota > Actinomycetes > Actinomycetales > Actinomycetaceae > Pauljensenia. The sequence goes on along the minus strand of USHU01000113.1, from coordinate 1,271 downwards.
GACTCTCGTCAAGAAGCGATTGAAACTCGATACCTCATGATCGATAACAACTCGCCTCTCCTTACTTCGCAGCGCACCTGGAAGGATCCTGCGATCAAGAAGATCCTCTAAGGAGATCAGGTCGACGTATGAGTGGTGGGGCCTCCCGACAGGGAGGCCCCACCACTGTGTTTCAACCTAAACGCAAGCATTCACGGCATGTGCGCAAGCATTCACGCACACTCTCCCGTTACCTCGACTGTTTACCAGCTCCCGTAGACCCTTTCAGTGTTCTCACGAAGCTTCGCGCAGGCGCGTTCTTCCGACACGCCCCACAGCTCAGCGATAAAGCGAACAGTATGCGCCATCACGTAGGAGGCATTCGGGCAGCCCCGCCACGGCAACGGAGTCAAATAGGGCGCATCTGTTTCAACCAACACCAGTTCACGTGGAAGAACCGCAAAGGCTTGACGAAGGTCGTCGTTCGCTGGATAGCTGATAGGACCGGCAAAAGACGCATACCACCCATGTTCAGCCAGAACAGATGCCATTGCCGCATCCCCAGAAAAACAGTGGAAGACAATGCGCTGATCGGGATTTGCACACTCACGCAATAGAGAAATGGAGTCCTCGTGTGCCTCACGATCGTGAATCTGCAAGGGCAAATCGTGGCGAGCAGCCATTTCGATGTGCGCGCGGAAGGACTCCTTCTGGGCCTCGCGACCGGGATCAGCAGTACGGAAATAGTCCAAGCCACTCTCCCCCACTGCGACCACCATCGGGTCACCCAAGCGCTCCTCCACGGCGGACAAGGCCTCGTCAAGGGGAACATGGTGCTCACGCACTTGGGGAACCAAACCATCGGGGGAAGGATCGGCGCAGCCGGCATGCAAGGCGGCCTCGTTCGGGTGGATCGCAAGTGCTACGCGCACTCCCTCATGTGCTCGGGCAAGCGCAAGCATCGGATCGAAATAGGGCAGTTCACAGGCGCTGGAAATCATCCGCGTCACGCCTACCTGACGCGCGCGCTCCAATTGCTCCTCAAGAGGCATCTTCACACCATCTGCGCGGGGGATCTCTCCCTCGTGGACGGGAAGATGCGTGTGGTTATCAATGACCGGCAGCGCCAAGGGGTTGGGAGGATCCGGCCACGGACGAGGCTTACGCTTACCCATTCCGCCTCCTCAGTGCTCCCACACGACGGACTCGCGCACGTGCTGTGCGGCCTCGTCGCCCAGAAGCTGGCGGACCAGCTCAAAACCGAGTTCTAGAGCAGTACCCGCTCCCCTGCT
>USHU01000112.1 GCA_900554605.1 uncultured Actinomyces sp. | reverse complement strand
CTACGACCAGGAAGAAGGCCCCCACGCGGGACTCAACCTCGCGCGGCAGATCGCTCACGCCACCTACCGCTGTCCCGAAGAACTGGACGCGCGCTTCGGGCGTGCGCCCCAGGACCGCGAGGACGTCTTGAGCGGCGGGCGTCTGGCTGTCCAGTCCTACTTGGACTACCACGGGGCAAAGCTCGTGCGTCGTTTCGACGCGGGTTCCTACGTTTCCTTGTGCCGCACGATGCTCAGCTACGACATCGGTCGCGATCGCGGGGGAATTACCGAGGCGCTGCGGCAGATCACCGCGCGAACGCTGGTCATTTCGGTGGACTCGGACCGACTCTTCTTCGCGAAAGAAGGACTCAAGGTTGCCGAAGGAATCCCCGGCGCGCAATACGCGTGCTTGTCTTCTCCGCATGGCCATGACGGCTTCCTCATCGAATACGACCAGCTCAATCGCGTCCTCGAGGATTTCCTGGAAAATCAACCTTCTTTCATTGATTCTTCGGCACTGTAAAGGCGCAATTTTCTTTCTTATGTGAGGCCTGAGCTAGGCACAGCTCATTCATAGAGTTGGCTGGCTCAATTGGATCATCACGATCCACGAAAGGACCTCACATGAAAACGCCAGCATCGACTCTTGTACGGTTATCAGCCGTAGCCGCGGTCGGCGCGCTCGCACTGAGCGCCTGCTCCTCGACTTCCGGCACCGCATCGGCCTCGTCGGCCGTCAGCGCGAAGGCCGCCTCAAGCTCATCGGTTTCCGCAGAGTCCGGGACTGTCATTGCTCCCCCGACCGCTGCCGAGGCCTTGGCTGCGAACGCGAAAGCCTCCTACGTTGAGGACAGCGCGTGGGATGCTTCTTCGGCTCAGACCATTTCTTTGAACGGAAGCAGCGCGAGTACCTCCGCTTCCGGAGTCAAGGTTGATGGCTCCACGGTGACGATCACTCAGGCTGGCGTTTACAAGCTCTCTGGAACGCTCAATGGACAGGTGAAGGTTGAGGCTGGGACGGATGCCCAGGTCGTCTTGATCCTTGACGGTGCGACAATCACGAACTCGTCGGGGAGCGCGATCAATGTGGTCTCAGCAGATGATGTTGTTCTGTCATTGAACGGTTCAAACACCGTTACTGACGGCACTCCTTCGGATACAAACGCTGAAGATAACGCGGCGATTTACTCCGATGCAGATCTCACTATTACGGGTAGCGGTTCACTGACGGTCAATGCCAACTACAACGACGGCATTACCAGCAAGGACGACCTCTACATTCTGTCGGGTAACATCACGGTCACGTCGAAGGACGATGCGCTACGTGGCAAGGACTCGCTGACCGTTGCCGGCGGAACTATCAAGATCACTTCAGGAGGGGACGGCCTGAAGTCTGACCAAGATAGCGATACCACTAAGGGCTACGTCAATATCACCGGTGGCACCATCGAAATCACCTCGACGGGTGACGGTATCCAGGGTGAAACTGACGTCATTATCACCGGTGGCGATACGACAATCATTGCCGGTGGCGGGGCCTCGTCTGGAAAGGACTCCAACAATTCCACTAAGGGAATTAAGGCCGGTGTCTTCCTGATTGAAGACGGTGGCGAGGTCACGATTGACTCCGGCGACGATGGTTTGCACTCCGATGGTGCAATCCGGCTGACCTCCGGAACAATCGTTGCATCAACCGCTGACGATGGTATTCACGCTGAGGGTGCGGCTGTTCTTGACGGCGCGAAGGTTACTGTTGAACAGTCCAATGAAGCCCTTGAAGGCGGCTTGATTACCATCTCCAATGGTGAGGTCAATCTGACCTCCAGTGATGACGGTATCAACGGTTCTGGTTCGACCACCGTTGCGGCAGTTGAAGCGGCGAAGACCGCGACCAAGACGACCACGACCAACAACGGACCCGGTGGCGGTGGCTCCATGCAGGACACCGGTGAAAAGATCCTGATCTCGGGCGGCACCATCACGGTCAACGCGGGTGGCGATGGCATCGACTCCAATGGCTCGGTGGAGATCTCCGGTGGTAACACGATCGTCTACGGTCCCACGGATGGTGGAAACGGTGCCCTCGATGCCAACGGTGAGTTCCTGGTTAATGGCGGAACGCTGATCGCGATTGGTTCTTCCGGAATGGCTGAATCGCCTTCGGCCAACTCTTCGCAGGGATGGTTGCAGGCTTCGGCTTCGGGTAATGCGAACTCGACCGTGACCATCACGGACTCCAGTGGAAAGGTCTTGGCCAACATTAAGGCCGCAAAGACCTTCCAGAACGTGGTCTTCTCCTCTGCGGATGTGTCGAATGGCCAGAGCTACACGGTGAGTGTGGATTCGAATTCGACCTCTGTTACTGCGGGTCAATCGACCGGTGGCCAGGGTGGTCCTGGCGGGGGAGCGCCCGGTGCTCAGGGAGGTGCTCCTGGCGGACAAGGCGGAAACCGTCAGGGCGGCCGCTGAGTGAAAGAGTGGGGGGATGCGACTTCGGTCGCATCCCCCCGCTGCGTGTTTTTCAGGAAGTCGTCACTTGTCGGCGCGCATACAAGCTCTCAACAACGACCATGATCCATGTGGAGAAAAGGACAGGCTGGAGAATCAAATTAACGTTATCGGGAGAAAGCACGATTCTGAACATGTAGCTGGCCTCGTTCTGACTCCATATTGAGGTCACGAGATCACGAAGGCCGTTGAAGAAGAACTGGTACGCGGCAAGGAAGATGGTCGTCCACTGAATGATGTACTCAGCAATCTGATAGGTCTTGCTACTGACGGTCAAAAAAGTGAAGCGCTTTGAAAGAAAACGGTGAATGTATACCTGAATGAGCGCAGCAGCCATCATCAGTGTCAACGTCATGAGCAAAAAAGTCCCTGCGCGGAACTTCCCAAGACCTGTAGAGAAAGTCGAGGCCGTATCGTCCAGGAGATTCTCATTTCCCCGCAGTGATGAGGGGAGAAGCAAGAGGAGGCTCCCACATAGTGAAACCAGCATCAGCATGAGAATCGCATTAACAATTGCGCTCCCCGTCAGGTAGCCGATCGCGCGAACGAAGATCAGGCAGTGGGAGCTGCGTCCATAGATCGCAAAACCAAGACCGATCAAGAGACAAACGGTTGTCACTAAGAAGAAAAAAGGGAGCATTCGATCTCTTTCCAATACGCATTGCTAGAACAAGTCTCCCACATAGCTCATTCATAGACTCCGCTGGCTCAATAGTTACGTCACGCACGAAACAACCTTGAGGAGCATCAAATGAGCGCACTCACGACAGCGATGGTTCTGCCGATCGTCATCGACCTTCTCGCAATGTTGATCCTGGTTGGAGCCCTCTACTACCCCCGCCACCGACGCGCCGATCTCGTCGTTGCATTCTTTGTTGTCAACATCGGCGTCCTTGCGGTCGCAAGCGTCATGGCAAACTCAACGATCTCCGCAGGCCTAGGACTTGGCCTCTTCGGTGTCTTGTCGATCATTCGACTTCGTTCCGACGAGATCAGCCAGCGCGAAATCGCCTACTACTTTGCTTCCCTTGCCATTGGTCTACTCCTCGGCATGAGCACCGCGATCTACTCCTACGCAATGGTCGCTCTGGTCCTAGCTACCCTCGCCATTGGCGATTCAACTCTGATCCTTGGCCGCTCCGGCTCGCAGCAAGTCCAATTCGACCGTGCAATCGCAGACGAGCAAGAACTGCGCCAAGCGCTTGAAGCCCGCATGGGTGTCAAGGTCACCGGAGTCAAGGTCATCAAACTCGACATGGTCAACGATCTCACCTTGGTTGACGTTCGCTACCGGGTCCCGGCCAAGCGCTGAGCCTGCGCAAAAGACCACACCGGCCTCGGCCTCGTGAAAGAACTGGAGGACACCATGACGCACGAACTACACAATCTGACGAACCTCGAACGAATCAGCCTCGAAGACATGAACGCACGCGCCGCGATGCTCACGCGAGTCGACCGCAAGTACGTCGTGCCCACGGATCGCTTGGATGAGTTGATCGCGCTCATGAACTCCGCAACGCAGATCCTTGAAATCGGGGGGAAGATTGAGCAGAGATATGCCTCGTGCTACTTCGATACTCCCGAGCTGCACTCCTTCATGGACACCGCTCACAAGCGCCGCCGCCGCTACAAGGTTCGTACGCGCTCTTACCTTGATTCGGAGCTGGCCTTCCTCGAAGTTAAGACCCGAGGCCCGCGCGGGCATACCGTCAAGAAGCGCATGGCCTACGACTTTGCTCAGGCAGCGCGGATGGAATTGAGTCGCGAGGGCAGGCTTTGGGTGGCCGAAAGGCTCGAGGCCGCTCAGTGCTTTGACGGCGTTCATCGAGTTGAGTCACTGGTCCCCGTGCTCTCTGGAACCTACACGCGTTCAACGCTTCTCATGGCAGGCGGCCAGGGGCGCGCGACGATTGACACCGAGCTGCACTGGGA
>USHU01000111.1 GCA_900554605.1 uncultured Actinomyces sp. | reverse complement strand
CATCGGCGCCCAGCACGTTGTTGCTCCCGAATTCGATGCCGGTCAGCGTACGGCCCACCTCGTTGGTGGACGCATGATCGACTACATCGAAATGGATAAGGACGGCTTCGCGATCATGAAGCTGCGTCCCCCCAAAGAAGTGTGTGGCTTCACCTTGAGTGAACTTGATTTGCGAGGCCGCTACGGCGTCAACGTTTTGGGCATCCTTCGTCCCGGCGAGCCTTTCGAGTATGCGGATTCCACGACGCGCATTAATCGAGAAGACGTCATCGTTGTCTCGGGTGATACGCGCCTGCTGGAGTACTTCGCCAATCGTCCGTGATCTATTGCGCCAAGTAATTTTTCTGCCTGCGTCCACAACTGGACGCAGATGCACCCGGCGTGGTTTAGCGTAGGGACATGGCTAAAGAGAAAAGCGTTTACCGGTGCAGCGAATGCGGGTGGACCTCACCCAAATGGGTCGGACAGTGCCGCGAGTGCCACCAGTGGAACTCGATGGAAGAATCCAGTCCTACTGTTCAGGCTCCCGGAGCAACTCTTGCCACTACCCCGCGCCAGCCTGCACTGCCCATCAATGACATCAGTGCAGAGAAGGCGCGCAGCAAAGCCACCGGTATCGGGGAATTCGACCGCGTCCTCGGCGGCGGGATTGTCCCCGGAGCGGTGATTCTTCTGGCCGGAGAGCCGGGCGTCGGCAAATCGACGCTTCTCTTAGAGGTTGCCTCAACCTGCGCGGCCGCAGCCCCGGTCCTCTACATCACCGGGGAAGAATCCGCCTCACAGGTGAGAGGCCGTGCTGAGCGTATCGGCGCACTTCACCCTCAGCTTTTCCTTGCCGATGAGACATCACTATCCACGGCGCTTGGCCACATCGAAGCAACAAACCCTTCTCTCGTCATTGTTGACTCTGTCCAAACGCTGCAATCAGATCAGCTTGATGGCGGTGCGGGAAGTGTAGCGCAAGTAAGGGCTGTTGCCAGCGCCTTGATCCGTGTTGCCAAGGAACGCTCCATCCCGATCCTTTTGGTCGGTCATGTCACCAAGGACGGCGGCATCGCAGGGCCCCGTTTGTTAGAGCACCTCGTTGATGTCGTCTGCCAATTCGAAGGCGATCGCCACACGCGTTTAAGACTGCTTCGGGCAGTCAAGAACCGCTACGGTCCCACCGATGAAGTGGGTTGTTTCGAACTCAGCGACACCGGCATTATCGGGCTGACCGATCCTTCTGGCCTATTCCTCTCACAGTCGCAGTCTGCTGTTCCAGGCTCTTGCGTCACTGTCACTTTGGAAGGGCGCCGCCCCCTCCCCACTGAAATTCAAGCACTCGTGGCCCATACCTCGGCCGGGTCCCCGCGTCGAACAACGGTTGGTGTTGATCACTCGCGCGTGGCCATGATCTTGGCAGTGCTGCAGGCGCGGCTCGGAATTGATACTTCTGATTGTGATGTCTACTCCTCGACGGTCGGAGGGGCGCGAATCAGCGAACCCGCTGCGGATCTGGCTACTGCCATCGGCATTGTCTCGGCGGTCAGGGGGATTCCTACTCGCAGCGCGCTTATTGCTTTCGGTGAAGTTGGTTTGACGGGTGAAGTACGGGCCTGTACGGGAGTGAAACGGCGCGTTCAAGAAGCCGCCCGCTTGGGTTTTACAACCGCGATTATCCCCGCGCAGGGATGCGAAGAAGCAATGGGAGTCGATGGCATCACCGTCTTGCCCATTTCTGATCTTGCAAGCGCACTACGGGCCGCAATCCGCTGAGTTTCTTCGCTCATTGCAAGAACCCGTCTAATACACTTAGAGCAGGGATCACGCATCGAAAGGCTGGATTCATGACATCAGATGCCGCACTCTTGCGCAGCGCATTGCAGGACATCGCGCCCGGAACTGCGCTGAGAGAGGGCCTCGAACGCATTCAGCGCTCCCACACGGGCGCACTGATCGTCCTCGGCTTTTCTCCTGAACTCCAAGAGCTGTGTTCAGGCGGCTTCGATTTGGACGTGGAATTCACTGCCTCTCGCCTGCGTGAATTGTGCAAGATGGATGGCGCGGTCATCATCGACCCAACGAATTGGCGAATTCGCAAGGCAAACGTCCAGCTTTTCCCCGACCAATCCATTCCGACCGACGAATCGGGAATGCGTCACCGCACTGCGCAGCGTACTGCCTATCAAACGCACCTTCCCGTTCTTTCGGTTTCCGCATCCATGCGCTTGATCTCGATCTACGTCGGTAAATACCACCACATTGTCGAAGAACCTGAAGCTTTGCTCTCACGTGCAAATCTCGCGGTCGACACCTTGGATCGTTACAGCCAGCGTCTCGATGAAGTCTTGCAGACGCTCACAATCCTCGAAATGCGCGATTCGGCGACCATTCGTGACGTTGCAACCGTCATGCAGCGAATGGAAATGATCCGCCGCATCACGTCTGAAATCAACGAGTACCTTGAAGAACTCGGCTCTGAAGGCCGCCTTCTCGCCCTGCAGGTTGATGATCTAGTTCGCGGAGCCGGGTCGGAACGCGCTCTGGTCCTTCGCGATTACATCAGGGATTCATCTGCCGTGGCGACCGCCGAAGCCGCTTTATCTGAGCTCGCCAGTGACCGTCTTGTTGATCTTGCGGCTATCGCAAACGTTCTGGGGCTTGGCGTCTACGATCCTTCCGATCTGGACCGCATGATCCAGCCCCGAGGCGTCCGGGCTCTGTCCCTGGTCCCCCGCCTGCCGTGGAATGTCATCAAGGAAATCACCAGCCACTGGGAGAATCTTGCAGACCTGCGCGAAGCCAGCGTCGAAGACCTCCAGCAGATCGAAGGTATTGGCCCCTACCGAGCAAAGCTCATCCGTGAAACTCTTGAGAATCAGTTCTCAATGGCGGCGACGGGAATCGTCGGCTGGTAAAACGCAGCCCCTTACTCGTGTTCGCCCTGCTGCGAGTCGCCCTGCGATTGCGCTGATTCGGAAGGCGTCGGCGTCGCCTCGGTAGTGGCTGGCGCGGGCTGCGTAATCGTGAAGACTCTCTCGTCTCCAACGGTCTTTCCATCGAGCATCAATTGCACGCGATAGGTACCAGCAGGAGCGGGATCGGTTGCGCCATCAGAGTTTCCATCGCGAGGAGTGCACCCCGAGTAGAGTCCTCCATCCCAGCTCAAACCGCCATTCCAGGTAGCCCCCGGAACCAAGAGCAAAGTAGCACTCTCGCGATCACGCTGGCACTTTGATCCGTCATAAACAGTCTCGTCGCCGCTGAGAATCTTCAGATCGATCTGTCCAAATTCAAAGGAGCAGGCAACCCCCGCGCGATTTTCGATTGCGACAGAAACATTTTGGGTTTGCCCAACCAAGGTGTCTGATACAGACGGACGGACCGTCAGATCCGCCGGTGCACACGCAGGGATCCGGACACGTCCATCAGCATCAACGATGCCATCACTGCTTGCAGTTTCTCCATCTTTCAACGCGGCCGCACCCGTCGCTGTTGCTATAGGGGTAGGCTGCGCGCTGGTGGGCTGTGGTTGAGGCTCTGTCTCCTTGGACTTCGTCAGTGCCGAAACTCCCTTTGCAATCCCCCAAATAAGAAGCACAACGATGAGAAGTAAGCCAAGTCCCGTGACGATTCTTCTCACCCATAACGAGGCCGGAACCTGCGCAGGTCGGACACTAGTTCGTTTCTTCCCCTGCTGGGAGGGGGTACGACCCGAAGGACGCGGGGGCCTCGACGAGGATGGTCCAGAACGCCGTGCCATTAGAGTGCCCCCTGCGACTTTCCACTACCTGCACCTACACGACTCGAAGCCCCTACTGTTCCCTTGGCTCCGTGCGCTCGTTGCTTACCTTCCTTGGCGTCGTCCTTAGGGTCAATGACACACCAGCGCTCAACAACGATCCCGGCGATTCCCCACGCAAGGGCACCAAGAGCACAAATCAGGCCACAAATCGCCGCATAAACGCTGGCTTGAGCTTCCCAGCGCGTAAAGAAAGCGAGAGACATCCCGACCATAATTGCGCTGCTGAGAATACCTACCAGAGCGCTCGACCGTGCGAACATCGCGATTCTCAAGGCTGCAACGGCATCAATCCACGTGGTCTTATGAGCGCGGAAACGGCGAACCTGCAGGCCAAGCCACACGAGGATTCCCGCAACGACAAGAAAAACCAATGCGAGTGCTGGGTGAATGATCCAGGGGCCTTGTCCCAAGCGAATCGCAACAGCAGTGGCTGCAGCTGCAAGCGCCGAGGCAGCAGCTGCCTCGGCGACAAGAAGAACAATACTCAGCGGTTTCATGAGTCCTCAGGGCGACGACGGAAGACAGGAATCTGGCCGGTCACACTGGGACGGATCGTCACATTGCGACGAACACTTGAGGAGGGAGTCTGTGGTCCCGTTTCCTGTGCCGGCCCCTGATCGATGGTATCGGCAAGTTTGGGATCCAGCACGTGGCTGTAGCGCGGGGGAAGACTGGGCTGAGGGGCCGACGT